>NZ_JBHXSC010000069.1:17085-39946 GCF_042716505.1 Streptomyces sp. NPDC058674 | reverse complement strand
CCGGCCCCCCCGGGCCCCGCCGCCCGGGGCCGCCCGGGGCCCGCCCGCGGGGGGCGGGGGCGCCGGGGCCCGTGGGCCCGGGGCGCGTCGGGGGCGGGCGGGTCAGTGGTGGCGCCAGGTTCCGGCGCGGGGCAGTTCCCGGGCGGGGGTGTTCTTCCAGCGGGGGGCGGGGGCCGGCCCGGGCGGGGGGTCGGGGTCGGGGTGGCGGCGGGTGAGGAGGGCGGCCAGGACGGCCATGACGGCGGCGGTCTCGGCCGGGTCGGGATGGCCGCCGGTGATCTCCCAGGCCGCGGCCGGGCCGGGGGCGGTGGCGGGCGCGGGGGCGGGCGCGGGCGCGGTGGCGGGGGTGGGGGCGGGCGGGGCCGCGGAGGCGGCGGGCGGGGCGGGGTCGGTGGGGGCGGTGGCCGCCGGGCGGGTGCTCATACGGGCGGGTTGCCGTGCTTGCGTGCGGGCAGGTCGGCGTACTTGGGGCGGAGCATGGCCAGGGCGGAGACCAGCACGGAGCGGGTTTCGGCGGGGTCGACGACGTCGTCGACCAGGCCGCGTTCGGCGGCGTAGTAGGGGTGCATCAGCTCGGCCTGGTATTCCTTGATCTTCTGTGCGCGCATCTGGTCGGGGTCGGCGGCGGCGGCGATCTCGCGGCGGAAGATGACGTTGGCGGCGCCTTCGGCGCCCATGACGGCGATCTCGTTGGTGGGCCAGGCCAGCGCGAGGTCGGCGCCGATCGAGCGGGAGTCCATGACGATGTAGGCGCCCCCGTAGGCCTTGCGCAGGACCAGGGAGATCCGCGGGACGGTGGCGTTGCAGTACGCGTACAGCAGTTTGGCGCCGTGGCGGATGATGCCGCCGTGTTCCTGGTCGACGCCGGGCAGGAAGCCGGGGACGTCGACGAGGGTGACCAGCGGGATGTTGAAGGCGTCGCAGAACTGCACGAAGCGGGCGGCCTTCTCGCTGGCGTGGATGTCCAGGACGCCGGCGAGGCTGGTGGGCTGGTTGGCGACGAAGGCGGTGACGTGGCCGTCCATCCGGGCGAGCGCGCACACCACGTTGGTCGCCCAGGCGGGCTGGACCTCGAAGTAGTCGCCGTCGTCGACGACTTCCTCGATGACGCCGCGGATGTCGTAGGCCTGCTGCGGGTTGGCGGGCACGATCCGGCACAGGGCGTCGGTGCGCCGGCCGGGCGGGTCGCCGGTGTCCTGGAGCGGGGGTGTCTGGCGGTTGTTGGCGGGCAGCAGGGACAGCAGGTGCCGTACGTCCTCCAGGCAGCTCGGCTCGTCGTCGTAGGCGAAGGCGGCCACGCCGGAGACGGCGGCGTGGACGTCGGCGCCGCCCAGGCCGTTTTGGGTGATCTCCTCGCCGGTGACCGCGCGGACCACGTCGGGGCCGGTGATGAACATCTGCGAGGTGCCGCGGACCATGAACACGAAGTCGGTCAGGGCCGGGGAGTAGGCGGCGCCGCCGGCGCAGGGGCCGAGCATGACGGAGATCTGCGGGATGACGCCGGAGGCGCGGGTGTTGCGCTGGAAGATGCCGCCGTAGCCGGCGAGCGCGGAGACGCCCTCCTGGATGCGGGCGCCCGCCCCGTCGTTGAGGGAGACCAGCGGGGCGCCGGCCGATTCGGCCAGGTCCATGACCTTGTGGATCTTCTCGGCGTGGGCCTCGCCCAGGGCGCCGCCGAAGATGCGGAAGTCGTGGGCGTAGACGAAGACGGTGCGGCCCTCGACGGTGCCCCAGCCGGTGACGACGCCGTCGGTGTAGGGCCGCTTGTCCTCCAGGCCCAGGCCGGTGGCGCGGTGGCGGCGCAGGGTTTCGATCTCGTGGAAGGAGCCGGGGTCCAGGAGCAGGTCGATCCGCTCGCGGGCGGTGAGCTTGCCCTTGGCGTGCTGGGTCTCGGTGGCCCGGTCGCTGGGGCCGGCCAGGGCGCGGGCCTTGATGGCGGCCAGTTCGGCCGTGCGGTCCGGGGCGGGCAGGGGTGGCGCGTCGATCGTGGTCATGGGGCTCCTCCAGGTCTGCAGGCCGGATTCCAGCCACCGTCGCGGGCGGTGCTCAAGAGGTCGTGGAGATCGGCTGGAATCCCGCTCGGGGCGGGGTGTGGGCGTCCCCGCGGTCGGCGGGGGCGGCGTCGGAAGGGGGGCCGGGGGGTGCGGGGCGCCGTACGCGCGCGGCGGCACGGCCCGGCGTGACGGCCCGGCCGGCCGGGCCGGGTTCGGTCGGCCCGGCGTGATCGCCCGGCGTGATCGGCCGGGCTTGGCCGGCCGGGGCCGGGGGGTGTTTCAGGGGGTGCGGTGCAGGGTGAGGTGGCCGCGCCTGACCGGGTGCGCGGGGCGGGGCGTGGGGTGGTCGAGGCCGTGGCCGGCGGCGGCCGCGGCGAGTCGGGGCGCGGCGGGGGCGGCGGTATGCCGCTCCTCCCGCAGGACCTCGCGCAGGGCCTGTCCGAGGCGGTCGATGTCGTGGACGGTGTTGCCCGGGTGCAGGGATGCGCGGACGGCGGTGGCGCCGCCCTGGCCGGCCGGGTGGAGCGGGTTCTGCGCGGCGACGGTCTTGCACAGGATGACGTCGCGCCGGGCCAGGGCGCGGCGCAGGCGGGCGGCGGGGATCTCCCGGTGGCGGAAGGCGAGGATGGGGGCCTGTTCCCGTCCGGCGGGCAGGAGTTCGATGCCGGAAATCCCCAGCAGGGTGGCGCGCAGCCGGGGCAGGAGGTCCTCGGCGGGGTGTGCGGGCGCGGCGCTGTGGTGGGCGAGGGCGGCGTTCAGGGCCGCTGCCGCCGCGGGCGCGGGTGCGGGTGCGGGTGCGGTGGGGGCGCCGCCGGCGGTGGGGGCGGCGGGGGCGGTGGGGGCGGTGTAGGCGAAGCCGGTGTCGTGGGGGCCGCGCAGGAACCTCCAGCCGTCGGCGGCCAGCAGGTGGCAGCCGATGCGTGCGGCGTCCAGGGGGAGCAGGCCGGCGGAGTGTGAGGCGTCGAGGGCGTAGCGGGCGCGGTGGGGGGCCAGGATGCGGCCGATCTCCTCGACGGGGTTGACGGTTCCGCAGGCGGAGGAGACGTGGGTGACGCTGACGAGGGCGACGTGGGGGCCGATGCGGGTCCGCATCCAGTCCAGGTCGAGGTCGCCGTCGGGGCGCAGCGGGACGACGTCCAGGGTGCAGCGGGTGCGGTCGCGCAGGGCGGTCAGGGCGCTGAGGTGGGCCACGTCTTCGTGGGGGGTGGTCCAGATGTGCTCGCCGGGGCCGGGTGTCAGGCGGGAGAGGAAGGCCTCGAAGGCGTCGGCGGCGCCGGTGGTCAAGGTGGTGTCCCGGGCGAGGACGCCCAGGAGGCGGCCCAGGCGTTGGTGGACGGTGGGGCCCGGGAGGGTGTCGAGGTGCTGCTGGAGGGCGCGGGGGCCCAGGCGGTCGTCGCGGGCGGTGCAGTCGGCGAGTACGGCGTGTACGGCGCGGGGCATGCGGCCGGTGCCTGCGGTGGCCAGGTGGGCCGTGTGGTGCGCGTGGTGCGTCGGCGCGTTCATTTCAGGGGCCTCCCCCCGCTGTGAGGGGCCGTGTGGTGGCGCCGGCCCCTGAAATTCCAAATGTTGCCAACAGGCTTGGCAATACCTTGCCCAGGGGGTGGAGGATTTGGCAATACCGGCTCCGGCGAGGCTCTAGTCCGGTGTTTTTGGCAAGGGTTGGCAAGTTTCCCGTATTGCCGGGGGTGTGAACTGCGGTGCAGGCCAGCGGGGTTGCATGCGGGGCGGGGGTGGGGGCGGGGGTGGTTCCGGCGGGGGTTTTCGGTGCCGCTCCAGCCGGTCTCCAGTGATTGACGAGCGCATTCCGAGCGGGTGTTGCCAATCTTCTTGGCAGAGGAGTTGCCAAGCCGATTCAGGCAGTTGCCACGGAGGAGTCACCATGAAGAACATCGCCCGCATCCTCGCCACCGCCGTCCTGGCCGGCTCGGCCGTCATCACGGCGGGCGGCGCGGCCGCCGCCGACGACGGCGGCGGCTCCATCGACTGGCCCGCGGCCCCCAAGGGCTCCATCGGCTGGCCGGTCGCGCCCAAGGGCGACATCGGCTGGCCCGTCGCGCCCAAGGGCTCCATCGGTGGGCCCGTGGCCCCGCAGGCCGCTGTGGCCGCGGGCCGCATCGACTGGCCGTAGGGCTCGCTCCTCCCCCTCCCCGCGCAGGGGTGGCGGCCGGTCGCCCGGCGGACGCGACCCCTTGGTTGGAAGGCGGCTCGAAGGCCGCTACAGGAAGGGGATCGAAAGCGTCGACCCCGGCTAGCGTGCCCGCAGCGGGGGCAGTTCTTTGGCCATCGGACGGAAAGAGCCAAGGAACTCGACGAGTACGGAGGAGACCATGAGGATTCAGGTTCTGGGTCCGTTGAGTGCCGAGGTCAACGGGGGGTCCATAGTTCCGACGGCGGGCAAGCCGCGGCAGGTCCTGTCGCTCCTGGCGCTCTATCCCGGGCGCGTGATGCCGGTGCCCACCCTCATGGAGGAGATCTGGGGGACCCAGCCGCCGCAGAGCGCGCTGACCACCCTGCAGACGTACATACTCCAGCTGCGCAGACGGCTGGGCACCGCGATGGGGCCCGACGCGCCCGGCGGTGCCAAGGAGGTCCTCGCCACCCGGCACGGCGGCTACCTGCTGCAGGTGCCCGAGGACAGCGTCGACGTGCACGACTACGAACGCCTGGTCCGCGAGGGCCAGTCGGCCTTCGAGTCGGGCGACAGCCAGGTCTCCGCCGCCCGCTTCCGGGCCGCGCTGGACCTGTGGCGGGGCCCGGCACTGGTGGACGTGCGGGTCGGGCCGATCCTGGACATCGAGGTGATGCGCCTGCAGGAGAGCCGCCTGGTGACCGTGGAGCGGCGCATCGACGCCGACCTGCGGCTGGGCCGGCACTCGGAGCTGATCGCCGAGCTCACCGACCTGACCGCCCGCCACCCCCAGCACGAGGGCCTGCACTCCCAGGTGATGGTCGCCCTCTACCGCTCGGGCCGCCAGGCCACCGCCCTGGACGTCTACCGCAGGCTGCGGGCCCGCCTCATCGAAGACCTGGGCGTGGAGCCCTCACCCCAACTGCAGCGCCTGCACCAGGCGATGCTCGCCGTGGACCCCGCACTGGACGTGCTGGCCGGTCCCCGGCACACCTCGACGTTCGACCTGTTCGCCGCGTAGCAGCGGGCCGGCCCCGCGTCAGGGACGCCGCGCCGGCACCGCCGCCAGGCCCCGGGCGAGGGCCCGCGCGCTGTCCTGGGGGCCGGCCCCGCCCGCCATCACCAGGCTGACCGCCCGGCCCCCGCGCGCCAGGGCGCGCGCGAGGCCGTACGCCGCGCCCGCGCCGGGGCCCCACCCGCACAGCACCAGCCGCCCGCCGGGGCGCAGTACGCCGTCCAGCGCGGCGTGCACCGCCTCCTGCGGCGGGCCGTCCGTCTCCAGCGCGACGATGGTCTGGGGGCCCCGGTGGGCGCGGGTGAACAGTTCGCGGACCCCCGGCGCCGCCCCGGGGACGGCCAGCAGGCAGATCACGTCCGCCGTGGGCTCCCCCGCGCGCAGGGTGCTCAGTGCGGTGCGGCGGTGGGGGGCGGGCGGCGGGGGGGCCATCGAGGGGGTGGGGGCGTGCGCGAGCAGTTCCAGTACCCGGCCGGCGGTGGGGTCGGGATCCGGCAGTTCGGCCAGGGCCCCCAGCAGGGCCAGGCACTGGTCCAGGACGGCCGAGGCGTCCGCGTCGGCCAGGACGGCGCGGTCGTAGACCGCGTCCAGGAGCAGGGCGCCGTCCTGGTGGCGGGCGGCGACGGTCAGGGGCGGGCCGGTCGCGGCGGCGATGGTGCGCGGCTCGTCGGCCTCGATGCCGCGCTCGCGCAGTTCGGCGCGGAGCGCGGGCGGCAGTTCGGGCAGGGCGTCGAAGCGCACGAGGGTGGCGGCGAGCGGCTGGCCCGGGGGGCGGCCGGTCCACCGGCGGATCATCTCGGCGTGGACCCAGGGGTAGGCGGCCAGGTCCAGCAGGGCGTCGCGGGCCTGCTGCAGGAGCGCGGCCACCGGCGCCGCCGGGTCCACCCGCACGGTCATCGGCAGCGGGCCGCCGAGCAGGCCGGGGATGCCGGCGGCCCCGGGCAGCGCGATGT
This sequence comes from Streptomyces sp. NPDC058674, assembly GCF_042716505.1. NCBI lineage: Bacteria > Bacillati > Actinomycetota > Actinomycetes > Kitasatosporales > Streptomycetaceae > Streptomyces > Streptomyces sp. NPDC058674. The sequence goes on along the minus strand of NZ_JBHXSC010000069.1, from coordinate 33,856 downwards.
CCCCGGCGCAGACCTGGACCGCGAAGCTGACCGGGAGGGGGCCGCGGGCTCCGGCCGCCCGGTAGAGCAGCAGGGCCCACACGGCGTGCAGGGCGCTGCTCTCGCCGGCGCCGCGGGCCGCGGCCCAGGACCGCAGCCGGGAGCCGTGCGGTTCGCCCAGGTGCCGGTGCAGGCGTCCGGTACCGCTTTGGCGGGTGTCCGGGCCGGGGCGGGCGACGGCGGTCGCGGCGTGGCGCGGGGGTGCGGTGCGCGTCCACAGTTCGCGGGCGCCGTCGGTGTTCTGCCGGGCCAGCCAGCGGGCGTGGTCGCGCAGGTCCGGGCGGCGCTCGCCGCCCGGCAGGACGCCCCCGGCGAGGTAGGCGCGGTAGAACTCGCGCAGCAGGAGGCGCACGCCGCGCTCGTCGAGCAGGGCGCGGTGGCAGGTCAGCAGGACCCGGGCGGGTGTGCCCGGCTCCCCCTCCAGCACGCTCACGCGCAGCAGCGGGGGGCGGCCGGGGTCGAAGCCCCTTCCGCGGTCCTCCTCCAGGAGTTCCTGCCAGGTGGTGTCGGCGCGGGTGCGGTGGACGACGTCGACGCCGGCGCCCCGGCCGGTGCCCGTGGGGGTGTGGGGGTGCAGGACCAGGCGGGGCAGCGCCGTCCAGTCGAAGGCGGCCCGCAGGACCGACTCCCGCGCGCACACCGACTGCCAGGCCGCCCGGAAGCGGGCCCGGTCCAGCGGGCCCGTCCAGTTCCAGTGGACCTGCTCCAGGTGGCGGCCCCGCCCGTCGGGGCGGGTCAGGGCCTCCCGGAGCAGCTCGCGCTGGTGGCCGCCGGGGTCCAGGGTCTCCCCGGCGCCCGGGCAGGGGCCCAGCAGGTCGGCCAGCAGGGCGGCGCTCAGCTCCACCGGACCGGGAACGGCGGGACCGGGCGCGGGCGGGCCGGGGACGGCGGGGCCGGGGACGGCGGGGTCGGGGGTTGCGGGGTCGGGCGCGGTGGGGTCGGGCGCGGTGGGGTCGGGGAGCAGGCGCAGGGTGTGCCGGCCGGGACCGTGGCGTTCCAGGGTGAAGCGGAAGCGGCGGTGGCGTTCGGCGATCCGCGCGGCGAACAGCTCGGTGTCGGCGTCGGTGTGGGGGCCGCACAGTTCGAGGGCGACCGCGGGGCCGGGAGTTGCGGGGCCCATCTCGTGCACCACCGCGAGGACCGCGCCCGCCCCGACGCCTGCACCGTCCCGGCCGTACGCGGCATCCTCGCCGCGCGTCCCGCGCGTCCCGTGCGTGCCGTGCGTGCCGTGCGTGCCGTGCGTGCTGTCCGCGCCGTAGGCGGCATCCTCGCCGCGCGTGCTGTCCGCGCCGTCCGCGGCACCCGGGCCCTTCACCCGGCGCGCCGGGCGCGGCCGGCCGGGGGGCGGGCGCGGTACGGCCGCTCAGCCCCCGGCACGGGCACGGATACGGCTGGGCGGGCGCGGGGCGGGCGGCGCGGCGGCCGGGCTTGCGTTCACGGCGTCCGCCTTCCCTCGCCCCGGCCGGAGGTGACCGGTCGCAGGAAGCGTAGTTCGCCCCGGGTGCGGGGGCCGGTTTCCTCGAGCGGGCCTGCACCGCTTCGCGAACCGGTGTCGACCCGCACGGCATCCGCCCCCGCGGGGGCGGGTGCGGGGCGGTGCAGGTGGGCGGCGGCGACCAGGTAGCGGCCCTGGACGAGGTGGGCGCCCACGCTCCACTCCCCCGCCGCCCCGGCCCCGCCCCGCGGGCCGGGGCCGGCCGGGCCGTCGGCGGGACCCGGGGCGGCCGGCGGCCGGTGGCGGGGGGTGCGGGCGCGGGCCTCCTGCAGGGTCCGGCGTGCCAGTGCGCGGGCCCGTCGTTCGGCCTCGGGCGGTGCGGCCGCCGGTGCCGTGTCCCCGCCCGCCGTACGGGTGTCCTCGACCAGCCCCTGCGCGAGGGCCCCGGGCCGGGCGCCGCCGCGGCCACCGGCCTCGCCGCCGCCGGTACCGGCGCCGGTGTCCGGACCGCCGTCCGGACCGCCGTCGGGGCCGGTGTCGGGGCCGGTGTCGGCGGGTTCGGCGTGGACGCCGATCGGGCCGGTGCGGCTGACGCCGACCACGATGAGCTCGCCGGTGCGGGCCAGGCTCATCTCCAGGCCGCTGCCGGCGCCGCGCAGCAGGGGGCGTCCCGTGCCGTCGTAGCCGATGTCCAGGGTGTGGGCGGGGACGTGCAGGGCGGTGGCGGCGGTGTACTTCACGAGGGCGCGCGAGACGGCGAAGGCCAGCCGTTCGGCCGCGGCCGGTGTCCGGCGGTAGCGCGGCCAGTCCTCCCCGAGCAGGGGGCGCAGCTCCGGGTCCAGGAGCACGGCCGTCAGCCACTGGCCCCAGGTGGTGCACACCAGGGCCCGGCCGGTGTCGTCGAGCAGGTCGCCGACCTCGTCCCAGGGGCCCTCGGGGCCGGGGACGTGCAGGGGCGGTGCGACCGGGCCGGCCGGTGGCCGCCCGGTGGCGCCGTGGGCGGGTCGCTCTTCGAGCGGATCGGAGCGGGTGGGGGTCATCCGCGGCCTCCTTCTCGTGCTCGTCGCACCCGCGTGGTGGACGCGCGGCGCACTCCTCGCAGGGTCATCGCGGGCTCGCCACGGGCGTGTCGCGGGTGCGTCGCCGGCTCGTCGGGGATGGGCCGGCGCCTCCGCGCCGGTTCGCCGCCGGCTCTCGTCGCGGGTTCCGTGGCGGGGGTCATCGCAGGCGGCGCACGGTGTTCTGCGCGTGCCAGCGGGCCAGGCGCAGCGTCTGGTTGCTCGCCCGTCCCAGCCAGGTGCGTACGTGGCGGCGGGCCTCGCCGAGGTCGGCGTCCGGGCCCAGGACGTCCTGGACGGCTTCCTCCCGCAGCATCACCTGCTGTGCGCAGGCGACCTTCACTCCGGGGCCGTCGGGTACCAGGGACCACTCGCCGCTGTGTGCGGCGATCAGCGGGGGGGTGGAGAGTTCCTTGTAGACGATGCGTGCGGCGGAGGGGAAGCACAGGCGTACCGTCCGGCCGGTCAGGGTGCGGCCGTCGGGGGCGGCGCAGGTGTCCACGGTGGCGAGCTGGATGCCGGGGGTGTCCTCGGTGACGTCGGCGCACTCCACGTGGGGGATGCGTTCGGGCCAGTCCCCGATGCGGTAGAGGAAGTCGTAGGCGAGTTCGGCGGGGCCCTCGATGTGGATGCTGTCCTGGAAGGACAGCAGGGTGGCGTCCAGGCGTTCCCAGCGTTCGGCGAGCGTGGTGAGGTGGGTGAGCCGGGCGGCGGGTTCGGCCTGCCACTGCCGGCGGCTGTGTGCGGTCTCGGCGGCGGGCAGCCCTTCCAGGGTGCGGGTCTGGCGCAGGGTCAGCAGGCAGTGGGCGGGGCCCTGTTCGCGGACGGTCCAGGTGCCGGTGGTGGGGGCGCCGGGGCGGGTGGTGTCCTCCTGCTCGAACTCCACGGTCCTGGAGTGCGGGTGCAGGGTGCGGTGCAGGTGGAAGGAGCGGACCTGCCCGCCGGCCGCGTCCCACAGGCGCAGCCGTTCGCGGGTGCCGTCGAAGTCGATGCGTTCGACGTGGACGGGCGAGGGCAGCAGCAGGGGCCAGCGCACGGCGTCGGCGAGGAGCCCGTAGACCACGTCGGCGGGGGCGGCGACCGGCGCCGTCTGCTCGCTGGTGTGCAGGCGGTGCGACGGCATGAGGGACCTCCCCTTGTTCTCGCCGGGTCGTACGGGTGCCTCCCAGGCTGCACCAGGGGACTTGAGGCTTCCTCAACCCCCGGCGGCCGGCACGGAGAAGACGGCCGGTGCGGCGACCGGCGCCGGTGCGGCGGGGGCAGCCGGTGCGGGCTGGGCGGGTGCGGGCGGTGCGGGTGCGGGTGAAGCGGGCGGTGCGGCCTGGGCGGGTGCGGCCGGGACCGGTACGGGTGGGGCGGGTGCGGGTGGGGTGGCTTGGGCGGGTGCGGGGGTGGCTTGGGTCAGGGCGTCGGCCAGGACCCGCCAGATCTCGGCGGCGAGGTCGATGTTGGCGTCCTGCTGGGCCTGTTGGGCCAGGGCGCGCAGGCCCTGCGCGCCCTGGGGGTCGCCGGCCAGGATCATCAGCTGGTGGCGCAGGATCTCCAGGCGGACCTGGCCGCGGTAGGTCATCCTGGACCGGTCGGCGCTCAGGGCGGCGACCAGGGTGCGGGCTTCGTCGTGGCGGCCGGTGGCGAAGGCGAGGTCGGCTTTGACGGCGGTCAGGTCCTGGCGCAGTGCGGGGGTGCCGGCGAAGGCGAGGGCGGCTTCGGCCTGCGCGGCGCGGTGTTCGGCCTGTGCCGGGTCGGCGGGGAGTTTTTGCAGGTGCAGGCGGGCGGCGGCCAGGCGCAGCCGGATCCACAGGACCAGGTCGTCCTGGCTGTCGAAGTGTTCCAGGGCGCCGTCCAGGCAGGCCTGGGCGCCGCGGTGGTCGCCCTGGCGCACGCGGACGGCGGCGGCCGTCCACATGGCTTCGGCCCACAGGGCGTCGGTGCGGCCCTCGACGAGGGCGGTCAGCTCGTCGGCGTGGACGCGGGCGTCGCCGGTGCGGCCGGCCTCGGCCTGGACGGAGACCAGGGCCAGCAGGGCGGCGGCCCGGTCCTCCACGCCCAGGTCCTGGGCCAGTGCGGTGCGGTGGGCGTCGACGGCCGCGTCCAGGGCGGGGGTGATCTCGCCCAGGGAGCGCAGGCAGCGGGCGAGGCGGGTCAGGCCGCGTACGCGCAGTTCGCCGGCGCCGACTTCCTCGCCGAGGGCGACCAGGAGGGTCAGGTGGTCGCGTTCGGCCGCGTGGTCGCCCTGGAGGCGGGCGGCCCGGGCCAGGAGCCACAGGGCCTGCCAGCGCAGTACGGGGCTCTCGCCGGCCTCGGCGGCCAGGGCCTGGCGCAGGGCCTCGATGGCGTCGGGGGATCCGGTGGAGGCGGCAAGGGTCAGGGCGTGGGCCAGGGAACCGGTGGGCTGTTCCTGGAGGTCGGCGGCCTGCAGGCCGAGACGGCCGGCGAGGTAGTCCACGGCCCGGTCGGTGGGCTGGCGCGCCCCGGACTCCAGGCGGGAGAGGTAGCTGGTGGACATGCCCTCGCCGGCCAGTGCGGTCTGCGACAGGCCGCGGGCCGTGCGAAGTTGCCTCAGGCGGTGTCCGAACGCGGGCTGTCGCAGCATGAGCATCCCTGGGGTCGGGGGCAATAATTCTGTCGGGAACCGGCACCGAGCGTAGGCGGCGGGGCAATTCGCGGGCAAACCTTTGCCACCGGTGCGCGGCCGCTCTCGTGCGGACGTCATGCGGTCCTTGAGCGGTTCTCGACCCGGTCGAGGCAGACTCTCCAGAGTCGGCCGCCGCCCCCGCCGTCGGCCTTCACTTCTCTTCTTCGAGCGCCTTGGAGTCGACGATGAAGCCATGGGCGTGCGCATCCCGTGTGTCCCGGACGCTGCCCCCCGCCCCGCCCCTGCCGTCTTCCCAAACCCGGTCCGGAGCCCGGTCCGGAGCCCGGGCCGGGGTCGGGGCCGGGGGGTGGTGGGGCGTGGACGAGGACGACATCGGCTGGCCCAGGCGTTGACCCGCCCGCCGCGCGGGCGCGGCGCGGGCGCGGCGTCCCGCGGTCGGGGCGGTTGTGCGCGGATGGTGCGCGCACATGCGGTCGGGGTCGAGCAATATGATCACATGGCGGTATGACCACGAGGACTTTGTACCTGTTCTGTTCCGCCGCCCCGCCCGTCTTCGACGTGGCGCATGTGATCGAGGACGCCCAGCGGCGCGGCTGGGACGTGTGCCTGGGGCTGACCCCGGCCGCGGCGCACTGGGTGGCCGCGAGCCTGGACGGGCTGGCCGCCCTGACCGGGCATCCGGTGCGCTGGCAGTACAAGTTGCCCGGGGAGGCCGATGTGTGGCCGGCCGCCGATGCCCTGTTGTTCGCGCCGGCCACCTTCAACTCGCTCAACGCCTGGTCCCTGGGGCTGAGCGACCGGTTCGTGATCGGTGTCGCGGCCGAGGCCCTGGGCAGGGGCACGCCCGTCGTCGCCGTGCCATGCCTGAACTCGGCGCTGGCCGCGCACCCGCGTTTCGATCAGTCCCTGGCCGTCCTGCGCGGGGCCGGTGTCGCGCTCCTGTACGGCGAGGGCGGCTTCACTCCCGGTGCGCCCGGCCCGGACGCGCCGGGGCACTTCCCGTGGCAGGCCGCCCTGGACGCGGTGGACCGCGCCGGCACCGCACCGGCATGACCGCGCCCCGGCGGCCGGGCCGGGCCCGGGGGCCGGGGGCCGGGGTCGGGGGGTCCGGGGCCTGGGGCCGGGGGTCGGGGGCCGGGGTTCGTCGGCGTCCGGGACGACGGGTCAGTGGGTGTCGGCGTCCGGGTGTGGGTCCCGCGGCCGGGCAAGGGTACGCGTCCGGTGGGCTGTTCGCCGTTCACGCGCGGCGGTCGCGGCCGTGCGGGGGCCTCACCGGGTGGCGGTGCGGGGGGCCGTGCCCGGGGGGCGCAGCTCGCGGGGTTCGCGCAGTTCGCGGAAGAAGGCCCGTACGTCTTCGGTGAGCAGGTCGGGGACCTCCATGGCGGGGAAGTGGCCGCCGCGGTCGTAGGTGGTCCAGCGCACGATGTTGTCGGCGCGTTCGGCGATGTGGCGCAGGGGGATGAAGTTGTCGTGGGGGAAGTCGGCGAGTGCGGTGGGGGTGCGTGAGGGCAGGGGCGGGCGGCCGGCGTAGTGGGCGTGGGCGCGTTCGTAGTAGAGGCGGGCGGCGGAGCCGGCGGTGGCGGTCAGCCAGTACAGGGTCACGTTGGTGAGCATGTGGTCCCGGTCGACGGGGTGGCGGGGGTCGGCCCACTCGGTGAACTTCTCGGCGATCCAGGCCAGGAGTCCGACCGGGGAGTCGTTGAGGCCGTAGGCGAGGGTCTGGGGGCGGGTGGCCTGGATGTCGGCGTAGCCCTGGCGTTCGCGGGTCCATTCGCGGTGGCGTTCCCAGGAGGCGCGGGTGCGTTCTCGTTCGGCCGGGTCCAGGGCGGCCAGTTCCGCGGGGTCGGGTTCGCGGGCGGCGAAGGCGCCGGGGAGCAGGTTCAGGTGGACGCCGCTGACGTGGTCGGGGCGGATGCGGCCCAGTTCCCGGGAGATCGCGGCGCCCCAGTCGCCGCCCTGGACGCCGTAGGAGGGGTAGTGCAGGCGGTCCATGAGGACGGCGAAGGCCCTGGCGACGCGGGTGAAGTCCCAGCCGCGTTCGGTGGTGGGGCCCGAGGGGCCGAAGCCGGGGATGCTGGGCAGGACGAGGTGGAAGGCGTCGCGGGGGTCGGCGCCGTGTGCGCGGGGGTCGGTCAGGGCGTCGGCGACCTGCTGGAACTCCACGAAGGAGCCGGGCCAGCCGTGGGTCATCAGCAGGGGTGTGGCGTGTGGTTCGGGTGAGCGCAGGTGGGCGAAGTGGATGCGCTGGCCGTCGATGACGGTGGTGAACTGCGGCCAGGCGCGCAGGCGTTCCTCGGCGGCGGGCCAGTCGTAGTGGTGGCGCCAGTAGCGGGCGAGTTCGCGGACCTCGGCCAGGGGCATGCCGTAGGCGTGGCCCGCGCCGGGCAGTTCGTCGGGCCAGCGGGTGCGGTCCAGGCGTTCGGCCAGGTCCTGGAGTTGTCCCGGGCGGGCTTCGAACCGGTAGGGGTGGATCTGCGCGTCGGGCTCGTTCATGGTCGCTCATGGTAGGCGGGGACAGGGCGGGGCGGGGCGGGCGCGGTGGGGGGCGGGTGCGGGGGGCGGGTGCGGGGCGGGGGTCAGGCGGCGTAGAGGTCGAAGGTGGATCCGCGGCGGGGGCCGGCCTGGACGTCGAGGGCGGGGTCGACGGCGAGCATCGCCTGGTGCATGCGCTGGAGCGGGGGTGAGGGTTCCACGCCGAGGTCTTCGATGAGGCGGGCCCGCAGTCTGCGGTAGACGTCCAGGGCGGTGGCCTGGCGGCCCGAGCGGTAGAGGGCGACCATCACCTGGGAGTGCAGGCCCTCGTGCTGGGGGTGGCGGGCGGTCAGGTCGGTGAGCTCGGCGATCAGCTCCGAGTGGCGGCCCAGTCTGAGGTCGGCGTCCAGGCGCCGCTCCGTGGTGCGCAGGCGGCTCTCCTGCAGGCGCATCACCTCGATCTCCAGGATCGGTCCGAGCCGTACGTCGACCAGTGCGGGTCCCTGCCACAGGGCGAGTGCGGCGCGCAGGGCGGTGGCGGCGCCGTGGTCGTCGCCGTCCTCGAAGCGGGTGTGGCCCTGGGTGACGAGGGCTTCGTAGGTGTGGACGTCGACGGATTCGGGGGGTATCTGCAGGAGGTAGCCGCCGTGCCGGGTGGTCAGGACGTCCTTCGCGCCGCCGGGCAGGCCGGGGCCGCCGGGACTGCCGGGGCCCATGGCGGTGCCCAGGCGGCGGCGGAGCTGGAGGATGTAGGTCTGCAGGGTGGTCAGGGCGCTCGGGGGGAGTTCGGTGCCCCAGATCTCCTCCATGAGGGTGGGCACCGGCAGCACCCGCCCGGGGTAGAGCGCCAGGAGGGTGAGGATCTGCCGGGGTTTGCGGGCGGTCGGCACGATCGACCCTCCGTTGACCTCGGCGCTCAGCGGGCCCAGCACCTTTATTTCCACGGTCTCCTCCGCAAGTCGTCGCGTTCCCCTCAGGGCCGGGTCTTCGGCGTTCGACTCGGGCACGGTAGCGAGCGCCCGGGCCGGCCACCGATTCCTCAAGCCCCTCTCGAGCGGCCCTCCACACCCCGCCCCCGTACCGCCGCCCCCGGGGCGGGGCGGCAGTACGGGGCGGGGCGGCGGTACGGGGCGGGGCGGGGTGGTGGTCCGGTGGGGGCCGGGGCGGGGCGGGGTGCACCGCGGCGCCCGGTGGTGGCGTCCACCCGCCCGGCCGGTACGGCGGCCGGGCAGTTCGCCCCGTACGCCGGACTGCGCGTCGGGGCGTACGGCCGCGGTGCGAGGGGCCGCGCGGCCGTCCGGCACGGGCACCGGGCCGGGCCCAGGCGCGGGACCGTGCCCACAGTGCGGGACCGTACGGTGCGGGGCGGGACCGTACGGTGCGGGGCGGGGCCGTGCGGGGCGGTGCGGGTCCGTGCGGGGCGGTGCGGGTCCGTGCCGCGCCGTGCCCCACGGTGCGGGGCCCGGTGCCCCACGGTGCCGTGCCCCACGGTGCCGTGCCCCACGGTGCCGTGCCCCACGGTGCGGGGCCGTGCGGGGCGGGGTCATGCGGGGCGGGACAGGGCAGGGCGGGGCGGACAGTCTCCGAACCGGCGCCAGTACCGGCACCCCGGCCGGCGCTCGGGCAGGCGCCCGGGCGAGGCTGACGCCGGGGCCCGGCGGGTGCGGCGTCGGCAGGCGGGGGCATCGGCGGGTGCGGCGTCGGCAGGCGGGGGCATCGGCGGGTGGGGGCGGGGGCTTCGGCCGGGGTCCCGGTGGTGGCGCCCGTACCGGGAGCATGCCCGGTAGGCGGCGGTTACCGTCCGCTGCGTACCGGGTGTGTTCCCGGCATGCCGTCCCCGAGGAAGTCGCCGGGCTCCCGGCTTCCCGGCCAGGCACCGCCGTCGGCGTCGACGGCCGTGTCGGCCGCGGTGGCGGGCTGCGTGCGGTACTCCCGGCCGCGGCCCGCGGCCACGAGGGTCGGCAGGAGCAGCGCCCACAGCGCGGTCACCTTGCGCTGCAGCTCCCCGTAGGGCATCCCGGTGCCCGACATGACCTCGATCCCGCACGCCGCGGCCACCACCAGTGCCTCCGCGCTCTCCCAGCCGCGGCCGGCCGCCGCGACCTCGCCCGTGTCCCGGGCCATCCGCAGCAGCGTGCAGACCGCCGAGATCCACGCCCCGTGGAAGTCGACCACCGCCGGCCTGGCCCCGGAGGGACCGCGCGGCGCGGGACCGCACTCCTTGGTGATCCTGAAGCTCGCCGCGACCGCCGGGTCCTCGTGCAGCGTCCACGCAAGCCAGTGCGTGGTGTCGATCAGCGCCTGCAGCGGTGTCGCCCCCGACTCGCGCAGCGCCCGTACCGCGTCGTGCAGCAGGGCGCACCCCCGCTGCTGCACGGCTTCGGCGAGTTCGTCCTTGGACGCGAAGTGGAAGTACAGGGCCCCCTTCGTCACCCCGGCCGCGCTCGCGATCTCGCCCAGCGTCGCGTTGGCGTATCCGTTGCGGTGGAACAACTCAGCCCCGGCGTAGACCAGCCGCCTACGGGTCCGCTCCGACCTCTCCTGCACCGAGCCGTCTCCTCTCACCGACCACAACCCCCGCTCCCCCGCACCCGCGCCCGCCCGCACCCGCGCCCCGCGCACCACGCCCGCACCACATCCGACAGGCACCCCGGCACCCCGGCACCCGCCATCGGGCAGCCGCCATCGGGCACCCGCCGTCGGGCAGCGGGCATGGGGCCCGGCGGCCGGGGCCGCGAAGTCCCCTGGGGCGGCGGCCGGTCGGCCGGACGAGCCGTGCCGGTCTCAGGCGCGTACGAGCCGCTCTCCCCCGGACTCCACGGCCGACTCGGCCGGGTTCTCCGGGCCCGCCATCAGGATCGAGCGCTGCAGGCGCCGCAGCGCCACCGACGGCTCCAGTCCCAGCTCGCGCACGAGCGTCCCGCGCAGCCGCTGGTACACATCCAGCGCCTCACCGCGCCGGCCCGAGCGGTGCAGGGCGAGCATGAACTGCCCGTGGAGGTTCTCGTGCGTGCGGTAGCGGGCCGCCAGCACCGTCAGCTCGGCCAGGAGCTCGCGGTGGCGGCCCAGCCGCAGATCGGCCTCGATGCGCTGGTCCAGTGCGCACAGCCGGGTCTCCTCCAGCCGCCGGGTCTCCATGTCGAGCTGGACGCCGCCCTGCACGTCGGCGAAGGCCGGCCCGGACCACAGGGCCAGTGCCTCGCGCAGCAGCCGGGCCGCGCCGGCGAAGTCCCCGGCGTCCATCGCCCGGTAGCCGGTCCCGGCGAGCCGGTCGAACTCCCTTACGTCCAGCGTCCCGCCGCCGCTGCTGAGGAGGTAGCCGCCGGGCAGCGTCACCAGGACGTCCTTGGCGGTCCGGGCCGCCGCAGGGGGCCCGCCGTCCCCGGCGGCGGCGCCCTCACTCCCGCCGCGTTCCAGCGCGGTCGCGATGAGCGCACGTAACTGCAGGACGTACGTCTGGAGCGTGGTGCGCGCACTGCGCGGCGGCTCCCCCGCCCACAGTTCCTCTATCAGCGCCGATACGGGCACCACCTGATCGGCATGGAGGGCCAGGAGGGCCAGGACCTGCCGGGGCTTGGGGGCGGTCGGCGTGATCGAGAGTCCGTTCTCCCGCACGGCCAACGCGCCCAGTACATCGATGTCCACGCCGTACTCCCCTGTCCTTGGATGAGTCGCACCGCCAGTAGAAAACAGGACCGACGGTTTGTCAATATCAAACCGGTCGTGCTGTTTTGGGGACCAGTCGGACCCCAGCGTCACTCAAGTTTCCCTCGCGACCTGCGAGTTCACCGGCGGGTCGGCATCCCCGAAGCGGCCCGGCACCCCTTGACGACCCCTCAACGGGAACGCGGACCCCCCGCCCCGCCCCATCCTGAAGAGACCATACGGTCTGTTCCGGTGGGGGCGCTGCGGAACCCCGCGGGACCCGCGCCGCCGCGAACCCCCGCGCCCCGGGCATCCCGCGCACCGCCCGGAAGACCGGCAGGCCCCCAGGCGCCGCCGACGCCCCGGGAAGAGCGGCGATCCCGGGATCGGGAGTCTGCGCGCGGCCCGGAGCACGCGCCAACCGGAGGCAACGGGCCCCGGCGGAAGGGGGCTTGCGGCGCACCCCCGGCCCGCACCGCAAGCCCGGCCACCCCCGGCCCGGCCGCAGCCGGGGCCGAGGCCGGGGCCGGGGCCGGGGAGAAGACACCGCGCCGGCCGCCACACGCCAGGGCGCCCCCTCTGCGGCGGCGTCGGCCCGCGAAGAAGAGCACCGCCCCGGCGCGCCCCGCCCCACGCCCGCACCACGGCACCGGCCGGTCCCGCGACACCGGGCGGGGGGGCCGGCTCCGCGCAGCGGGGCGCGGAGCACGGGATACGGAGGTCCCGGCGCAGGGGGCGGTGGCGGGCACGGGATACGGGGGGCCCGGCGCAGGGGCGGTGGCGGGCACGGGATACGGGGGGCCCGGCGCAGGGGCGGTGGCGGGCACGGGATACGGGGGTCCCGGCGCAGGGGGGCGGTGGCGGGCACGGTGCACCGCGCACCCGACGCCGGGTGGCCCCGGGAGCCTGGCCCCGGGGGATCGGACGCGAGACTGCCGCGCGCCGGGCGCCCGGTGCGGGGGGCCGGAAGCCGGGGCCTCGTGCGCCGGATGCGGGGATGCGGTGCACCGGGCACCGGACGGCGGATGCAGGGGCGGCAGGCGCAGGTGCGGTACGGGCGACGGATGCCGGCGCCGGGTACCCGGTGCACGGGCGCCGCGCGCAGGGCGGCGCCTTGCACCGGGGGTGCCGGGCACCGGGCGCACGAGCGGTACGGACACCGAATGCGGAGAGGCACCGGCCGGGGTGCCGAACACGGGGGTGCAGGCGCGGCGCTGGGCACCGGGTGCCGGGTACTGGGCGGCTGGGTACTGGGCGCCGGGGCGGCGCCGATCGGCTCCGCCCCTGCGGCCGGCACCGGGCACGAGGGCGCCGGACGCGGGGGTGCGGGACGCGGGCCCGACCGTCGGGCGGCGGGAGCGGTGGGTGCACGGGTGGTGCGGGCGCCGGCTGGCCGGGCACCGCGCGTCTGGCGCGGGGGAGGCGGACCGGGCCCCGGGACGCGAGGACACCGTGAGCGGGGCCCGAATGCGCGAGCGCCAGGCCCGGTCCCGGCCGGTACCCCGGTGCTGCCGCCGCGAAGGGCCTCAGCGCGCCCTCGCCCAGTGCGCCCGGCCACCGCCGGCGGCAACCGGCGGGCCGGCCCTCCCGTCCGCCCTCCCGTCAGGGCGTTGCCGCACGCTGCCCCGCGGCCCGCCACTTCTGGTGCGCGGTGTGGACGCGGTGCCACAGCTGCGCCCGCGCGGGGGCGGCGACGTCGGTCAGGTCCAGGTGGAACACCCCGGCCAGTACGCCGTACCAGTGGTCGGCGCAGTCGATGGTCCGCTCGTCCGTGCCCGCGATACCGATCCGGCGCAGCACGCAGCCGCGCAGCACGTCCACGCCCTCGGCGTCGCGGCGCTGGGCGGTGAGGACCCGGACGAAGCCGGACTCGGGGGACGTGGACAGCCGGGCGTGTTCCGCCGCGAAGGAGGACAGCTCGACGGGGTCCGGCGCGAAGTCCATCGCCCTGAACGAGCCGCGGGGGTCATGGGTGAACCGCCAGCCGCCGGGCTCCGCCGCCGACGGGGCCATCGCGTAGGTGAACGGCCCCTGGGTGTAGCTGCCTTCGCGCAGCGGCAGCGGCTCGTGCACCGCGTCGCCGAGCCCGGCGTCGACCAGCCACCGCTCGCCGTCGAGCCGCACGGTCAGCGCCAGGTGGTCGCCGGTGGCGCCCGCGGGATCCTCGGGGGCGCCCTGAACCCCGGCCCGGTGCAGGGTGACGTCGTAGCCCAGGGCCGTCAGGAGCGCGCCGAAGGCACCGTTGAGGTGGAAGCAGTAGCCGCCGCGCCCGCGCAGTATCCGGGCAACGGACTCCGCGGCACCGATGCCCGTCGCACGCCCCAGATGGATGTCGAGGTTCTCGTAGGCGACCCGCTCCACCTGCGCCCGGTGCAGCGCCCACAGCGCCTCGACGGTCGGGGCGGCCGGCCGGGCCACCCCCAGCACGGCCATATACCCGTCGACGTCGATCATGCTCCCCCTCACCGTCCGAACGAATGACCAGCCTAGTCACCGGTACCGCCCGTCCCACGCCCGCCCCACGCCCGGCAACGTCAACGTCAACGGTGCGCAGGCGGGTTGGGGCGCGCGGCGGGCGGCACGGGACGGGAGGGTGGCACGGGACGGGACGGGACGGGACGGGACGGGACGGGCGGGCGGGACGGGGCGGCGCTGGGCGGGCGGGCGGGACGGGCGGCCCGTGCGGTGCGGGGCGGCTCGTGCGGCGCGGGACGGCCGGGGCGGCACGGATCGGACGGTCCGGGCGGCCCGTGCGGCGCCGGGAGGCCGGGGCGGGGGGGTCTAGCGGGCGGGCGCGTCCGGGAAGGCGTCCGGGGGGCCGGGTCCAGCGGCGGAGCCCTGCGGCATCAGCGCGCCCAGCACTCCGGCCGCCGCGAGGCGCGGCAGTATCAGCATCCACAGCCGGGTCAGGGTGTGCGGCGCGATCCAGTCCCGCTCCCGGGCGCCGAGTACCTCCAGGCCCACCGTCGAGGCCACCACCACACGCGCCGCGTCCTGCGGCAGGACCCCCTCGACCAGGACCCCCTCCCGCGCCGCGGCCCCCATCACCTCCTCGACCCACAGGCTCCACTGCCGGTGCAGATCGACCCCGCTCCTGCGCGAGGCATCCGCACACAGCCCGTACCCGGCCCGCACCACCACGTCCCCCGCCAGCAACGCCATCAACGCATGCGAGGAATCCACCAGAACCTGCAGGGCATTGACCTCCACCAAACCCCCCACCCCTGCCGACCCGTCCGCCCCGTCCGGCACACCCAACCCGCCCGGCACGCCCGTCGCGCCCGCCGCACCCGCCCCGTCAACCGCGCCCCTCGCACCCGCCCCGTCAGCCGCACCCGTCTCACGTGGCGCGTCCACCGGAACCACCGGGGCCGGGACATCCGAGGCGGCCACGGCATCCGAGGCGGACGCGGCATCCGCCCCCTCCGCCCTATGCGCCCCCTGCGCCCCCTGCGCCGCGTACGCCGAACCGGGCCTTCCCGCGGTGATCCGGCGCAGCGCCTGCACCGCCCGGTCCTCGACGGCGTCGGCGAGCGCGGTCTTGCTCTCGAAGTGGAAGTGCAGACCACCGGCGCTCACACCGGCCCGGCGGCTGATCGCCGCGATCGACGCCGTGGTGAATCCCTGCTCGGCGAACACCTCCGCGGCCGCACGGACCAGAGATTCACGCGTGCGCGCCGCACGCTCCTGCTTGACCATGGAGTCTCCACAAACCGCCAACGCGGTTTGCCTCAGAGGGCAAAAGATCTTCGCGTCACAGTCGGTGGCAGGACCTGAGTCCCGCTCGTGTCCCGCTGGAGCCGCAGGACACAGCCCTCCCCCGGGCAGCCTCCCCGCCCCCACGGGAACCCTCCCACCCGCACCCACACCCCGTGCCGCGCCCGGCCCCGCACCACGGGGCCCGCCCCGCAACACCCCTCCCGCGAACGGAACTCCACCGGCCCGCCTCCGACAGAAAACAGGGACGCCGGGCGCCTGGCCACAACCCCGCCGACCGGCCGGGTACGCCGGCCGGCCGGGTACGGGCAGGCAGGCCGGCAGGCCGGGAAGGGGCAGGCACGCGGTCGGGCCGCGACGGACAGGCGCGCGGACCGGGAACAGGCGCGCGGACCGGGAACGGGCGGGCAGGCGGACCGGGAACGGGCAGGCGCGCGGACCGGGAACGGGCAGGCGCGCGGACCGGGAACGGGCAGGCGCGCGGACCGGGAACGGGCAGGCGCGCGGACCGGGAACGGGCAGGCGGGCGGGCGGGGCCGTTCAGGAGTACGCCGGGTCCGGCTCCTGCACATGGCCGGGCCCGTGCTCCATCTCCGCGGTCACCCGCCGCCCCCGGTCGGGGGCCATGTCCAACCGGGCGAGCATCGCCGGCGTGCCGATGGAGGGGCAGATGTGCTGGTAGACGGCAGCCACCCGCTCCTCGATGTCACTGCGGTCGCTGAGGGTCTGCGAGTAGATCTGCGCCCCCGTCCAGCACGCCGACAAGATCCAGGCCGTCTCCGCGGGATCCACGTGCGGCAGCAGCTCCCCCTGCTCCTTCGCCTGGCACAACAGCGTCCGGGTGAACTCGATCCACCCCGGCACCGAACCCCCGCCGAAGATGTCGCGCATCCCCGGCCCCAGCGAGAGCCGGGCGCCCGCGCTGAGCATCGGCTCGCGCTTCATCCGGTACGCCAGCACCATCGCGACGTCCACGAGCTCCTGCAGCTTGCTCTCCCGGTGCGGGACCCCGCCCTCGGCGAACTGCTCGTCGAGGACCCCCTGCGCCAACTCCTGCTTGGAGGCGAAGTGAAAGTACAAGGCACCCTTGGTGACACCCGCCCGCGCGAGGATGTCGGCGATGGTGGCCGCGTCGTAGCCGCGCTCGTCGAAGACCGCCGCCGCAGCCTCCAAGATCGCGCGACGCGTACGTACCGCACGCTCCTGCCGTGCCACGGTGCCTCCGTTGTCCAAGGGCTTCTGCGACCGGACCCCTCCGCGGAATCCCCCACCCTCACTAAAACCAACCAGAAGGTCCGTATTTTATCAAGCGGCCCCCGGCCGCACCCCGGCCCGCCACCCGGCCGGCGAACCCCCGACCCGCCCACCCCACACGCCCCGCACCCCCACACCCCTACCCCGACACCCCCCACCCCACCCCTACCAAGAACCCCACAGACCCCAACAGCCCCTCCCCCACCACCGACCAACCCCGACCAACCCCGACCCACACACCCCGCACACCCCACAGCCCCACCCCCGGCCCGCCTCAACCGGCCACCCCACAGGCGGCTCGGAGCGCCAGGGGCACAGGCAGGGTCGGGGCGGCACCCGCCCGCCCCCGGACGCCCGGACGCCCCAACCCGCCCGCACCACAAGCCCGGTACACCCACCACCCCGACCACCCCGCACACGCCTGCGCCCCCCGGCAGGCACTGACCCGGCGACAGCCGGACGGGAGCCGGACGGGAGCCGGACGGAAAACGGGCGGGCACCCCCGCGCGAGGGACGGCGCCGCGGGCACCGGTACCGCGGCGCGGCCCAGGACTC
>NZ_JBHXSC010000069.1:0-16986 GCF_042716505.1 Streptomyces sp. NPDC058674 | reverse complement strand
CACAGGGGGCACGGGGCCCCCGGTGCGGACGGATCGGGGCGCAGACACCCGACAGGCAAGGGCAGGACCGGTCACGGCCGGTGGCCCTGAAGCGGCTGCGGGATGCCGGGGGGCCGGGGGGCGCCGGCCCGGCGCAAGGCGGGACCGGTCACGGCAGGGGGTACCGCAGCCGCGAGTGCGGGGGTGCAGGAATCGGCGGGCACCCCCGCAGTCGCCGGACGGCGCCGCGGGCACCGGTACCGCGGCGCGGCCCAGGACTCACAGGGGGCACGGGGCCCCCGGTGCGGACGGATCGGGGCGCAGACACCCGACAGGCAAGGGCAGGACCGGTCACGGCCGGTGGCCCTGAAGCGGCGGCTGCGGGACGCGGGGCCGGCGGGCGCCAGCCCGGCGCGAGGCGGGACCGGTCACGGCAAGGGGGTGTCGCAGCGCGCGCCTGCGGGGTGCAGGGACCGGCGGGCACCCTGGCGCGAGGGGCGGCGCCGCGGGGCTCGGTGCCACGGCGCAACCCAGGGCACCGGGGCATACGGGGCCCGCGGTACGGACGGATCGGGGGCGCAGACACCCGACAGGCAAGGGCGGAACCGGTCGCGGCCGGTGGCCCTGAAGCGGCGGCAGCCGGTCCGGGGGCCGGCGGGCGCCAGCCCGGCGCGAGGCGGGACCGGTCACGGCAGGGGGTGTCGCAGCGGCGACTGCGGCGGCCCGACAGGAGCACCCGGCAACAGTCCGCCAGCCCGGCGGCGACCCAACAGCCCAACACCCCGGCACCACCCCGGCCGACCCGACACCAGCCCCGCAACCCCGCGACCCGCCGGGCCCACGCCCGGCTGCATCCCGCCACCACACCCCGGTAGCCATCCCGCCACGTACCCCGGCAGCCCCCAGCCGCCCCGCAGGCCCCACAACATCACGGCGGCGGCCCAGACAACCCCCCGGCCGGCAGCGCCCCGGCACCATCCCGCCGCCCCAGCCGCCCTCCGGGGCCGCGGGCGACAGCCCGGCAGCCCGGCAGCACTCGGGCTGCCCGCACACTTCGCAACATCCGCAACATCCCGACGGCGGCCCGGCAGGGGCCCGCCCCGGCCGCCCTCAGGCCGGAGGCAGCAGTCCCGGACCCCCGCAGCATCCCGACGGCGGCCCAGGCAGCCCCCAAGCCGCCCCTCGGCAGCCCGGCCCCCGCCCCGCGTAGCCCGGCAGCCCGGCAGGGGCCCGCCGCCCAGGCCGCCCTCAGGCCGGAGGCAGCAGTCCCGCACCCCCGCAGCATCCCGACGGCGGCCCGGCTGCCGCCCTCCGCGCCGCGGGCGACAGCCCGACAACCGCCCCGCCCCGTAGCCCGGCAGCCGCCCAGCCGCCCCGCAACACCCCAACCGCGGCCCAGGCAACCCCCAGCCGCCCCTCGGCAGCCCGGCCCCCGCCGCCCCAGCCGCCCTCCGGGCCGCGGGCGGCAGCCCGGCAGCACTCGGGCTGCCCGCACATTTCGCAGCATCCCGACGGCGGCCCGACAGCCCCCAGCCGCCCCACAGGCCCCGCAGGCCCCGCAGCATCCCAACCGCGGCCCAGGCAACCCCCCCAGCCGCCCCAGCCGCCCCCGGCCGGCAGCGCCCCGGCAGCCCGCCACCCCCGCCCCGGCCGCCCCTCCGGGCCGCGGGCGACAGCCCGGCCCCCGCCCCCGCCCCCGCCCGCCCCGCCCCGCCCCTCACACCCCCTCGGCCGGCGCCCCCAGCACCACCGGCAGCTCCCGCAACCCGTTGGAGATGAACGACTCCACCCGCGCCGGCTCACCCCCCGCACCCGCCAACGCCACCTGCGGGAACCGCTCGAACAACCCCCGCAGCGCCACCTCGCACTCCAGCCGCGCCAACGACGCCCCCAGGCAGTGATGCGTCCCGAACCCGAACGACAGATGCTGCCCGCGACTGACCCGCAACACATCGAAACGGTCCGCATCCACCCCGTGCACCGCCGGATCCCGCCCCGCCGACCCGAACGAGACGATGATCGGATCCCCCCGCCCGATCACCACCCCCTCCCCCATGTCGATGTCCTGCACCGCAAACCGCAACAACCCGTACGCCGCCGGCGCCTCCAGACGCAACACCTCCTCCACCACGTCCTGCCACGACGCCAACCCCCCACGCACCAGCGCCAACTGATCCGGATGACGCAACAGCAGATACACCGCCCCCGCGATCAGATTCACCGACGTCTCATAACCCGCCGTGAACAACAGGATCAGATTGTCCGCCAACTCCTTCTCACTGAACCCCTCCCCCTCACCCCGCAGACCCGCCTGACGCGCCTCGATCAACGCACTCGTCAGATCCGCCCCCGGCCGCGCCCGCCGCCACGCCACCACATCCGCCATCACCACCTGCAGATCCCGCGCATTGCACCGCGCGTCCTCCACCGACACCGTCGTGTCGAAAAACCCCTTGATGATCTTGTGGAGCGGCGCCCACGCATGCTCCGGAATCCCGAACAACTCAAACACGATCCGCGTCGGCAGCTCATGCGCCAACCCCGCCCGCAAATCCACCACCTCACCCGCCCCCACCCCCGCCAGAGCATCCAGCAGACCCGACGCGACCTCCTCCACCCGCCCCCGCATCCCCGCCACCCGCCGCGCCGTGAACGCCGCCGCCACCGGCCGCCGCAACCGCGCATGCTCCGCACCATACGCAGTGATCATGTTCTGCACCGACACCCAGATCGCCAGCGGCCACTCATCACCCACCTCACCCGCAACCCACGCCGGCCAATGACGGTACGCATCCTTGGACACCCGCGGATCCACCAGCAACCGCCGGACATCCGCATCCCGGTTCACCGCCCACGCCACCACACCCCCCGGCAGCACCACCCGCACCGCCGGCCCACGCTCCCGAATCCACGCCGCCTCGGCATGCAACCGAACACCGGAAAGATCCATCGCAAACGGACACTGACGATCCACCACACCACATCCCCACCCCTGGACGGCCGCAACAGGGCGTACCCGAACACCAACACCCCGCCCCAACAAACCGCCCGTCCGGTTCTCCAACAACCGGCGGCGGACCCGAGTCTTACACCCCCCCACCCCCCCTGCCAATGCCCACCCCCACACCCCGCCCCCCACCCGCCCCCACGTGACCACCCCGTGAAGACACCGTGAAGACCACCACCCCCCACACCACCCCGACACCCGCCCCACCCGCACACGCGACCGGAACACCACCTCCCACTTGCAACCACCCCCACCCGGCCGCCCCCACCACCCCCCACCCGACAACCCGCTGGTCGGACACACGCCCACCCACCCCCACCCCCCGCAACCACCCCCCACCCCACCCCCGCCCCCCACATCCACACCCCCCAGGCACCTTGCAAACAAAACCGGAGAGTCCGTATCTTGCGAAACGCGTCACCAGCCCCGAACCATCCGTCAAACGGCTCTGCGGGAGACCACCATGACCACACTCACCCTCCACCCCCACACCCCCACACCCCCGGCACCCCCCACACCCCCCGCACCCCTGACACCCCTGGCACTGCCCACCACAGCACCCTGGACCCGATGCAACCCCACCCCCCCACTCACCACCACCGTCCCCCGCGAATACGTCCACCGCACCTCACACGCAGAAGTCTTCCTCACCGCCTGCGAACCCACCGCCCCCCACACCTACACCCTCACCGGCCAATGGCCCCGCGCCCACACCTTCTTCACCAGCCCCGACGGCACCAGCCACGACCCCCTCCAAGCCGGCGAAACCATCAGACAAATCGGCCTCTACCTCTGCCACGCCCACTACAACATCCCCCTCACCCACAACATCCTCCTCCACACCCTCGACTTCACCACCAACCCCGACCACCTCCACATCGGCCACACCCCCACCAACCTCACCATGACCGCCACCATCACCAACCCCACCCACAAAGCACGCCAATTCACCGGCCAACTCCACGTCGACATCCACCGCGACAACCACCACACCGCCACCGGCACCGCCCACTTCACCTGCATCACCCCCACCACCTACCAACGCCTACGCCAACGCCACAACACCCCCACCACCAACCACACCACCCCCCCACACCCCCCCACCACCCTCCCCCCCACCACCACCGGCCGACACCACCCCCACGACGTCGTCCTCACCCCCACCAACCACCCCCACCACTTCACCCTCACCCCCAACCTCCACCACCCCATCCTCTTCGAACACACAAACGACCACCACCCCGGCATGGTCCTCATCGAAGCCGCCCGCCAAGCCACCCACACCCTCCACCACCCCCACACCCCCACCATCACCACCATCACCACCCACTTCCACCACTACGCCGAACTCCACACCCCCACCCACATCCACGCCCACCCCACCACCCCCCACCACACCCACATCACCGGCACCCAAAACAACAACACCATCTTCAACACCACCATCACCACCACCCCCCACACACCCACCCACCACAACCCCCACTAACACCACAACAACCCACAACCCACAACCCACAACAACAAGGCGACACCACGAAACACACCCACCCGACAACACACACCCACCCACCAACACACCAACAACACACACCCGAACACCCACCCCTCACGTACACACGCCGACACACACACCCACGGCCAACACACCGCAGGCCAACGCACAGCAAAAGTCGACCCGTTCCAGCCCGAGGCAAGCAGATAGACCACAGCCGCGGCCGGATACGACCAGCACACCCCATGCCCCGGGGAAACACACGGCCAGAAGCAAGCAGAGGTGGCCAGGCAAACGCGCGGCACGGAAGCACCGTCGATGCCGTGTGCCCTGCCCCCCACATCAGCGCAACGGTCACAGAGATCGCGATATTGAACTTCTGCTTTCGCCGGCCTGGCCGCCACTCAGCACGGCAGGCTCGCCGGAGCGGACGACCTGTCCCGCTCCCCGGACTCCGGCCTTCCTCGCCCTCCTCAGCGCAACCGGCGCAAATGGCGCCACCGGCGCACCACCTGACCGCTCGACGCCACTCCCGAACTCCGGCGAGACCGAGTCAGAACCGGGAGCCGAGCTTGTGAACTCCGCGGCGCACCCGATCGACATCAACGCTCGCTCTTGGCGCAGATCTTGGGGAGCCACCGCAGAGCGCTACCTCGATGGCCACTTGCGGCCGAACCGACCGAACCTGTCGGACCGATCGGCCCGGGCAGCCAGCCGGCAACCGCTTGTTCCGGGAGGGACCGGCGCACGGCCCGGACCCCGAAAAGATATGTGCGCCGGACCGGCAACCTTTTCGTCCTCCGCGACCACTAAGGAGCGCAACCTCGACTTGATCTACCGAATGGATGGGCATGAGGGCTACGAAGCACACCGCCCCGCGACCGTGGCGCAGACGCGGGCTCGCCATGGGAATTCCCCTGGCACTGGTAGCCGTCACCCTGCTGGCGTGCCTGGCCGTCCTGTTCCCCCCCGGGAGCGGAGACCGCGGCGGAGAACCCACTGCCGCATCCACCCCGGCGACGGCCCCCACCGCATCCACCCTGACGAGCGCGGCGCCCACCGCCGACGCCCCGACCGGTGCCACGCCCTCGACGGCGCCGCCGCAGCCGACGAGCCCCCCGCCCGCACGCTCCTCGTCGTCCTCACCCTCCGAGGCTGCCTCCCCCTCCCCAACCCCCTCGGCCGGTAGCGGCTCGCGCACGGCCTCCACCCCGGCTTCCCGGGCAGGACGGATCAAGCCCTCGGTGACCTACCAGGGTGTCGCGACCTCGTACGCCGCGGGTGACGGCGGCGGTGCCTGCCTCTACGGACCCTCCGCCGATCTGATGATCGCGGCGATGAACCACACTGACTACGAGTCGGCCAAGGCGTGCGGGGCGTACGTCCTCGTCCGCGCCTCCAACGGGGCGAGCATCACGGTGCGGATCGTCAACGAGTGCCCGCTGCCCTGCGCACCCGGTCAACTGGACCTCAGCAACGAGGCCTTCGCCAAGCTCGCCAACCCTTCGGTGGGTCGCCTCGCGATCACGTGGAAGTTGGTCAGCCCCGCCGCATCGGAGCCGATCTCGGTCCGGTACAAGACGGGGTCGAGCAGGTCGTGGTGCGGGATCCAGGTGATCGGCCACCGGAATCCGGTCGCGGCTCTCCAGGTCCGCACCGCGAACGGCTGGCGGGACCTCTCCCGCACCGACTACAACTACTTCCTCTCCCCCGACGGCAGCGGGTGCGGTGGGGCGATCAAGGTCACCGACATCTACGGGGAACAACTCGCGATCGACGGCGTGGCGTTGAGGCCGGATGTCGTACAGCCGGCTCGCGTCCAGTTCGCGCGGCGTTGAGCGCGCCGCTCGCCCACCGGCCGTCAGCGGCCCGCCGAAGGGCCGGCCACCATCCCGGCCCGGTGGAGGACACCGCCACGCTCCCGTCGGCTGTCAGCGCTCACATTGCACGGAGAGGGCGACCGGGGGACATGCTCCTCGATGACACGGCTGCGGAGTTCCACGACTTCTTCGAACGCCACTACTCCGAACTCGCCCGTTTCGCGCACCTCATGACCGGTGAGACGGACGCGGCCGACGACCTTGCCGCGGACGCCCTGCTCGCCCTGTGGCAACGCTGGGACCGGCTGCGCGCGGCCGACCACCCGCTCGCCTACGCGCGCGGGGTGGTGGCCAACATGGCCCGAGAACGAATCCGCAGTGCGGTGCGGGAGCGGCGCCGGATCGCGCTCTTCTGGTCCCGCAATCCGGAGAAGGTGGACGGCCCCGACGTGGCGGCCGTACTGGACGTCCGCGCGGCGCTCGCCCGGCTGCCGTTCCGCAAGCGGGCGTGCGTGGTGCTGCGCCACGCCTTCGATCTCTCGGAGAAGGACACCGCGCTGGCTCTGGGCATATCGGTCGGTACGGTGAAGAGCCAGACCTCGAAGGGCATGGCCGAGCTGGAACGGATGCTCGACGCACGGACGGTCGGACATCTGGCAGCAGGGAGGGGGAATCGGTGAACGAGGACATCAGCCGACGGCTACGCGAGGCGTCCGAGGCCCACCAACCCGACCGGGCGAGGATGCTCGCCCGTGTCGAACGCGGTACGTCCGGGGCTACGGTCCGGCACCGCACGCCGTCGATCGGCAGAGCCTGGCCGAAGGCCGCGCTCGCCTGCCTCGCCACGGCCGCCGTTCTGGCGACCGGTGGTCTCGCCGTCGCCGGCATCGTGCGGACTCCGCCCCCGTCCGACACCCCCACCGTCCCGGCCGTGCCGTCCCCCACGGGCCCGTCCCCGTCGACGTCCACGTCCCCACCGGTCACTCCACCCGCAAGGACCTCCGCTCCCCCCGGCTCCACCGGCCCGGCCCCCACCGGCACCGCCCCGTCCGGCTCGCGCCCGACTGCGTCGGAGAGCAGCCGGGTCGGGAGCGGGCCGCTGTGGTCGGAGGGCTCGGTCGACCCGCACAGCAACACGTACTGGTCACAGAGCAACGTCGCCCTCAGGAACAGCCGACCGCTCAGCGCGCTCACCCTGGAGGTCCGCATCGCACAGACGGGCGGCGTCCAGAACACCGGAAGCTGGCGAACCCTGCCGAGCGCCGATTTCACCGTCACTGTTCAGGAGGACGGCGGTGTGCTGGTCTACCGATGGGTCCTCAAGCCGGGCCGCACCGTGCCCGCCGGGCAGCACGCCTTCGCCGTGCAGTACAACCACGCCGCCGGCGCGCGCAGTGCCGCGCGCGACAGCTATCACGTCGACGCACAGGCTTCGGGCAGTTCTGTCACGGACCGGGGAGGGTTCACCCAGACACGATAGGGAGGGGGCAGCTGCTGTCTTCTCTGATTCCGGCACGTGTACTGGACTGTACGGACCAGGGTGCGTACTCGTCCGTACGGACCGGGGTCTGGACCGTACGGACCCGGGTGCGCGAGGTCTGCGGGGAGCCGGAGTGCCCGGTGTCCCGGCGGTCGCCATTGCCCGGTGTCCCGGCGGTCGCCGCTCCCGCCCGGGCGGCGAGGCGCCGCTGGGCGCGGTCCGGGCCGCGTCAGCCCGGCGTGCTCGGCGCCGGGCGAAATGTTCCGGTGAGGGTGTGCCGCTGCCCCTCCGCCGTGGTGGCGGTCGCTGCGTAGGTATCGGCGGTCGCGGCTCGCCGGCCCGGGGCGTGGTTGTACTGGACGGCGAAGACGTGCTGTCCCGGGGGGACGGTTCGGCCTGGCGTGAGGGTCCACCGGTAGACGAGGGTGCCGTCCTCGTCCGTGGTGGTCAGCGTGAAGTCGCCCTCGGGCAGGGTCCGCCAGGCGCCGGTGGAGGCCACACCGCCCGTCTGGACGATGCGGACCTCGAGCGTGAGCGCGTCCAGTGGCGCGCCGGTCTGAAACGTGATGTTGCTCTGGGACCAGTAGGCGTTGCTGTGCGGGTCCACGGCGCCGTCGGACCGGAGCGGTCCGTCCTGCGTGCGGGGTGGTGCGGCCGGGACGGCGGGGACGGACGGGGTGAGGGCGCCGTCTGTCGTGGGCAGGGGTGCCGGCGCTGCCGGGGACGTGGCGGCGTCCTGCCGCGGGCCGCTCGGGTGGACGGTGGTGGCGATCGTGTATCCGGCCGTGAGGAGTGCTGCCGTCGAGGCCAGTGTGGCGAGGGTGACGCGGGGCCAGGACAGCGGCCGGGCCGCACGGCGGTCGGGACGGGAGTGGCGGGACACGCCGTGCCGGACACGTGCCAGCATGCCGTCCCGGTCGGGTTCGTGCACCGCAGCCTCCTCCCGGAGCCGACGCTTCAGGTCCTCCATCAGTTCCTCGTTCCGGTCAGTTCGTCGGCGGCCTGCGCCCCGAGGAGGCGCTGCAGTTCGGCCACGGCCTTGGAGGTCCGGCTCCGCACCGTACCGCGGGATGTCCCGAGGACGAGGGCCGTGTCCTTCTCCGAGAGGTCCAGTGCGTGGCGGAGCACGACGCACGCGCGTCTGCGGAACGGCAGTCGGGCCAGCGCGCGGGGCACGTCCATGACGGCGCCCCCGCCACGGGACTGCGCGTGGCGCGGGCGCAACGCCCGGAGGAGGCGGATGCGCCGCCGTTCGCGGGTGAGTTCGCGGACGCGGGCGCGGGCCATGTCGGTGACCACGCCGCGGGCGTAGGCCACCGGGTGGTCGGCGTGCAGGACGCGGTCCCAGCGGTGCCAGAGCGCGACGAAGGCGTCGGCGGCCAGGTCGTCGGCCGTCTCCGCCTCACCGGTGAGCAGGCGCGCCAAGCGCGCCAGTTCGGCGTGGTGGCGCTCGAAGAAGTCGTGGAATTCCGCGGACTTGTCGTCGAGGGCCATGCCGGAGTCTCCGTGGGGTGTGCATGTGCTGCTGCCCGGTCAGCGCGGGGCTTCGTGCCCGCGGGTGGGACGGGGGCGGTGAGCATACCAAGCATTCGGTCGACTCTCTCCTGCGCACGGGGGTGCTCCGCCGTCCGTGGCCTGGCCCCGGTGCCCGGGCGGGGCGGGCGCGCCCGGGCACCGGGGCGGTGGCTCACTTCAGGACGGCCGCGCCCGCACTCGGCCGCGCACGAAGGCGTTGCCGGTCGGGGCCAGAAGGCCGTGCGGTCTGCGTCACACCGTTCGGGCTGAGTGCGACCGCCGGGTGGAACCGGTCCGGGCGGCGGAGAACTTTCTCGCGCCGCCCGGCAACCTTCCGGCCTGCGGGTGGCAACCGGCTGCTGTACACCCACCAGCCATCCCCGAGGACAGTGAGCAATGCACACCACTCAGCACAGGGCTCGGCACCGCAGGCGCAGGCTCGGCCTGACGGTCGGCATTCCGTTGGCAACGGCCACCGCAGTCGGCATGTCCTACGGCGGGGCCTTCGGAGTGTTCGGCGAGGACGCGCGGCCGGAGGCCGCGGCGGCCTCCTCCGCCCCGGCATGGGCCCGCGAGAGCGCGGACGGCTTCGCCTCGGTCAACGCGCTCGGACAGAACGGCACGTATGGCGGACGGGACGGCGCGATCGTCACCGTGAAGACCCTCGCCGACCTGGAGAAGTACGCGACCGCCTCGAAGCCCTATGTGATCGTCGTGGCGGGGACGATCACCATGGCCCCCAAGGGCCGGGAGATCAAAGTCGCCTCGGACAAGACGATCGTGGGCGCGGGCACGTCGGGGCAGATCGTCGGCGGCGGGTTCTTCCTGGGCCAGGGCGTGCACAACGTGATCATCCGGAACCTGACGATCCGTGATTCCTACGCCGGCACGTGGAACGACAAGGACCACGACTGGGACGCCATCCAGATGGACGGCGCCCACCACGTGTGGATCGACCACAACAACCTGCGGAACATGGCCGACGGACTGATCGACAGCCGCAAGGACACCACATACCTGACGGTGTCCTGGAACCAGCTGAAGAACGACAACAAGGCCTTCGGCATCGGCTGGACCGACCACGTCACCGCCGACATCACGATCCACCACAACTGGTTCCACGAGACCGAACAACGCAATCCGTCGACCGACAACGTGGCGCACGCACACCTCTACAACAACTTCCTCCAGGACGACCCGGACTCGTCCATCACCTCCTCCTACGGCAACTACGCGCGCGGAGGGACGCGGATGGTGCTGGAGAACAGCTACTTCGAGGGGGTCGACAACCCGGTCATCAAGGACGGTACGGCCGCCCTCGTACAGCGCGGCAACGCCTTCGTGAACACCACCGGCCGCAACGAGAGCGGTGGCACGGCCTTCGACCCCACGACGTACTACCGGTACACCCTCGATGCCGCCGCCGACGTCCCCTCCAAGGTGAAGTCCGGCGCCGGCCCCCGCTCCGCCATCGGCAGGACGGCCTCCGCGGCTCCGGCCACGACCACGACCACCCTCACCGTGGCCAAAGACGGCTCCGGCCAGTACAAGACCGTCCAGGCCGCCGTCGACGCCGTACCGGTGAACAACGCCTCACGGGTCGTCATCGCCGTCAAGCCCGGCACCTACCGGGAGACCGTCAAGATCCCGTCGAACAAGCCGTACGTCACCCTCCAGGGCACCGGCGGCAGCCGCAAGGACACCGTCATCGTCCACGGCAACGCCTCCGGCACCCCCCGGCCGGATGGAACGGGCACCTACGGCACGTCCGGCAGCGCGACCGTCGCGGTCGAAGCCGACGACTTCGAAGCGCGCAACCTCACTGTCTCCAACGACTTCGACGAGAAGGCCAACCGCAACGTCAGCGCGCAGGCGGTCGCGCTGCGCACCGCCGCGGACAGGGTCCTCCTCGACAGCCTGATCATCACCGGTGACCAGGACACCCTTCTGCTGGACTCCGCCCGCGCGAAGCCCGGCCGGGTCTACGTCACGAACTCCTACGTCGTCGGCACCGTCGACTTCATCTTCGGCAGTGCCACCGCCGTGATCGACCGCTCCGTGATCACCCTCAAGAAGCGCTGGGACGGAAGCTCGGGAGGCTGCGTCACCGCGCCCAGCACCCCCGCCGGCCGCAAGGGCTTCCTGATCACCCGCAGCACGTTCAACGGCGATGTGACCGCCGGGAGCTTCGCCCTCGGCCGGCCGTGGCACGCGGGCGGCGACGCGTCCCTCGACCCGCAGACCACCGTGCGCGACTCCACGCTCGGCAGCGGCATCGGCGCCGCCCCCTGGTCCGACATGGGCGGCTTCTCCTGGAAGGACGACCGGTTCGCGGAGTACAAGAACACCGGTCCGGGCGCAGGCACGCCGAGCAGCAACCGCCCGCAGCTGTCCGACACCCAGGCCGCCGGTCAGGAGGTCGACGACTGGCTGGGCGACTGGACCCCCACCGGCTCCTAGCCGGCCGAGGTCAGACGAGTCCGATGCGCCGTGCGGTGTCCTCGGACTGCTGCAGGTGCCGGTGTGCGTCTTCTCCGAGGGCTCGCATCACGCCGGCGATGACGGTTTCGACCACGGCCAGTGTCGGGACCAGGCTGTCGTAGGGCGAGAGCGTTCCCACGTGGCTGGGCAGGACGACGTCGGCTTGGGCCGTTGCCGGTGAGAGCCAGGCGTCGGTGAAGACGATGACCTTGCCGCCTGCTTCACGGGTCATCTGTGCGATGGCGGCCTTGTCCTCCTCGTATCGCCGGTAGTCGAAGAGGATGACGGCGTCGCGCCGGGAGAGGTGGGCGAGATGCGCTGTGCGTTCCACGGCCCGGTCGGGCAGGACGCGGACATCGTCCCGGAGCTGCATCAGGTGCATGGCGAGGTACTGGGCGAACAGGTGGGTGAAGCGCCCGCCGGCCAGGGTGATCCGGCGTTTGCGGTCGCTGAGGATGCGTATGGCCTCGTCGAGGTCGTGCGGGGGGATCTCGGCCAGGGTTTGTCCCACGGCGGCGGTGAACACGGAGCCGGCGCGCACCAGCAGGTTGTCGTCCCCGGCGGCTCCCTCGGGGCCGGGCCGGCGCCCGTAGTCGGTGGACTCGTACAGCGACAGGGGGGAGGCGTTGCGTTCGTCGAGTTCCGTTCGCAGGGCGGCCTGGAAGTCGGGGAAGCCCCGGTATCCGAGGCGGGCGGCGAAGCGCAGAACGGTCGGGGCGGAGACGGCGGCCTTCTCGGCGATGGCGGCTACGGTCTCGAATCCGGAGGCGGGGTAGCCGGCCAGGAGTACGCGGGCGACTCTGCGTTCGGCCGGGCTGAGTTCACCCAGTTTGTTGCGGATGTCGTCGGCGAGTGAGCCGGCTGCCATGGGTGTCCCTTTCACGTGGTTGCGGGCCGCATCCGCCGAGCCTATCCCCTGCCTCGGCGGATGCGGCGTCTCACCCGGCGGCCGTGCTCGCCGGGGTCCGGGAGCCGGTCGGCTCCGGGTGGGCTACCGGGTGGGGCTAATGGGGGGAGATGGCGATGCCCAGCGAGATGATGCTCTGGGCGCGGCCCGCTTCGCCGGTCCAGCTGGTGAAGCCGGGCGACTTGGTGAGCGTCACGGTGAAGCGGGGGCCGCTCTCGAAGGTGGTGGCGGTGGCCGTGTGCTGGGCCCGGGTCTGGACCAGCTCGCGGGCGGTGGAGCGCAGGGAGTACGGGGAGCCGTGCGCGTTGGCCGCGGAGTGGAAGGCGTCGTTGTTGGGGGCCACCGGCTGGTTGCCGCGCGGGACGAGGGGCCGCTTGGCCGGGGCCGGGACGGCCAACCGGTGGTGGGCGTCGTAGCGGTCGCCGTCGGTGAGATAGGTGTAGCGGGCCCCCGTGAGGGACCAGCCGCCGGCCTGTCGGGTACGTGCGTGGCGCAGGTCGAGTACGGCCACGCCCTGCGGGCCGAGCACGGAGAGTGCTTCCCTGGTGGTGCCCGGGTTGTCGACGACGAGGGCGGTGTTCTCCTCGAGGGCGTAGACGCGGTCGTGTCCGGTGTCGGCGGCCAGGCGCAGTGCCCGGCCTTCGCGGCCGCTGGTGCCGGTGTGGGTGTCGATGAGTCCGGAGCGCAGGAAGCCGAAGCCGCCCTCGGGGAGGTAGCCGAGACGGGAGGGGTCCTCGAAGTAGCCGGGGCTGCTGCCGTCGCGCAGGGCCTGGTAGGAGTCGCCGCCGGTGACCATGTCGGCCCCGGAGGCTATCTGGGCGCCGGCCGATGAGCCTGCGATGACGGCGCCGGCGGCGAGTTTGGCCCGGATGGCGGCGAGGACTCGGGAGTCGGTGTGTCCCGCGCCGTGCAGGAGGGTGGTGACGTACCGGTACTGGTCGCCGCCGCCGAAGAAGAAGCCGGTCATGGAGTTGACCTGGTCGACGACTGCGGTTGCGTCGGCGTTGGCGATGTGGTCGAGATCGATGGGAATCCACTGGGCGTCGGCGGCGCCGTGCTTCCTGAAGAGGTTCGCGTAGTGGGCGCCGTTGCAGGCGGAGTTGTTGCAGTTCGCGGGGTCGTTCGCGTCGGGGTCCTGGCTGGCGGGGACGGAGGCGGCGGTGATGACGCCGATGCGGGCCTTTGGCCCGCCGGCGCGGTTGATGATCTCGCCGTAGACCTGGGTGTTGTCGTCCTTGAGGCCGCCGCCGATCAGGACGAGGGAGCCGCGTGGGGCCTTGGGGGGTGCGGCGGCCGTGGCGGGGGCCGCGGTCAGCGTGAGGACGAGGGCAGTGCCTCCGGTGAGCACGGCGCGTCGGCCGAGGGCGGTGGGAGTACGCATGGGTGGTGTGCCTCCTTGGAGGATGGGGTCGGCCCGGCGCGGGCGAGCGGGGTGTCGGGGCTCGTTCCGATGGCCTGGTGCCGGAGGGGGGCAGGCGCGTCGGTGCCGGGCGCTCAGTGGGTGCGGGCGTCGCCGAGGGAGGTGATGAGGGAGGCGAGGAGGGCGACGCGCTGGGCGACGGTGGTGGTGTCGAGCCATTCGAGGGGGCTGTGGTCGCTGCCGCCCACGGGGCCGAGCCCGTCGAGTACGGGGACTCCCGCGCCGGCGATGAGGTTGGCGTCGCCGACTCCCCCCGTGGCCACGGCGTCGATGTCGAGGCCGATGGCCCGGGCGGCGGCCTGCGCGTGGTGCAGGATGTCGCGTGAGGCGGGGGTGTCCTCCATGGGTGCGCAGAGGTCGAGCTGTTCCACGTGTACGTGCGTGCCCGGGACGGCGGGGTGCCGGGCCGCTTCCGTGATGGCCTCCTTGACCTGTCGGATGTGCGTCAGTGTCGCCGCGCGGACTTCGACGTGGAGTTCGGCTTCGGGGCAGACGATGTTGGGGCGGGTGCCCGCGCGGATGACGCCGACGTTGATGGTGACGTCGTCCCAGTGGCCGTTGAGGTTCTGCAGGGCGATCACCAGATGGGCAGCGGAGAGGGCGGCGTTGGCGCCGCGCTCGGGCTCGATGCCCGCGTGGGCGGCGCGGCCCGTGACGGTGAGGCGGAAGTCCGCGACCCCTTTGCGGGCGATGACCAGGTCGCCGTTCTCCCGGGCGCATTCCAGAGCCAGGGCGTAGTGCATGCCGCGGGCCGCGGCTTCCGTGATCGGGCGGCTGGCCGGTGCTCCGATCTCTTCGTCCGGGGTGGCCAGGAAGACGATCTCCGCGTACTCCTCGGATCCGGTCTCGTGGAGGATCTGCAGCGCGGTGACTCCGGCGAGGAGACCGCCCTTGTCGTCGCTCACCCCGGGACCGCGGGCCACCGAGCCGGACAGGGTGAAGGGGCGTTCGGCGGCGGTGCCGTCGTCGAAGACGGTGTCCATGTGGGCGGCGAGGAGGATGCGGCGGCCGCCGGCCGCGGTGGACAGCCGTCCGGGTCTGCGGGCGACGAGGGTGTCTCCGGTGGGTGGACGCCCGTCGGCGCCGGTGGTGAACCGTTCGACGGCGAAACCGAGCGGTTCGAGCCGCTCTTGGACCCAGTCGGCGACGCGGTTCACGCCGAGGGGGCTGTGGGAGCCGGAGTCGATGGAGACCAGGTGGGCCAGGTCCCGCAGGTAGGCGGGCAGATGGCGTTGGGCGTGGGGCAGGAGCGTCGCTGCGGGCGAGGTCCGCTGCCCGGCGGGGGCGGCGTTCACAGGACCTTGGAGAGGAAGGCGCGGGTGCGTTCCTGCTCCGGGGCGACGAGGACCCGGCGGGGGTCGCCGGCTTCGAC
Source organism: Streptomyces sp. NPDC058674 (assembly GCF_042716505.1). Classification (NCBI taxonomy): domain Bacteria; kingdom Bacillati; phylum Actinomycetota; class Actinomycetes; order Kitasatosporales; family Streptomycetaceae; genus Streptomyces; species Streptomyces sp. NPDC058674. Next base: position 1,510 of record NZ_JBHXSC010000069.1, on the reverse strand, counting down.
GACGATTCCGTCGTCCATGAAAACGGCCGTGTCACCGACCTCGCGGGCGAAGCCGATCTCGTGGGTGACGACGATCATCGTCATTCCCTCGTCGGCCAACTGGCGCATCACGTCGAGGACATCGCCCACGAGTTCGGGGTCGAGCGCGGAGGTGGGTTCGTCGAACAGCATGAGCTTGGGCTTCATCGCCAGGGCGCGGGCGATGGCGACGCGCTGCTGCTGTCCTCCGGAGAGCTGCGCCGGGTAGTGGTCGGCCCGGTCGGCCAGCCCGACCCTCGCGAGGAGGAGCCGCGCGTCGTCGCGCGCCTCCGCCCGGGAGGCGCCGGCGACCTTGAGCGGAGCCTCCATGACGTTGTCGAGGGCGGTCATGTGGGGAAAGAGGTTGAAGCGCTGGAAGACCATGCCGATGTCGCGTCGGCGGTCGGCCACCTCCCGTTCACGGAGCTCCAGGAGGCGGGTGCCCTGCCGGCGGTAGCCGACCAGGTCGCCCTCGACGGCGAGCACACCTGCGTCGATCTTCTCCAGGTGGTTGATGCAGCGGAGGAAGGTGGACTTCCCCGAGCCGGAGGGGCCGAGCAGGCAGCACACCTGGCCCCGTTCGACGGTGAGGTCGATGCCTTTGAGGACCTCCAGGCGGCCGTAGTGCTTGCGTACGCCTCGGGCGTGGAGCAGGGGGGTGTTCACCGGGCGGCCTCCTTGCCGGTCGTGCGGGTCAGGTCCGCTGCGCCGGCGAGCAGCCGGCGCAGCGGGGTGACGTGTCCGGCTCGGCCGGTTCCGCGTCCGTAGCGGCGCTCCAGCCACGCCTGGGGGATGCCGAGGAGGGTGACCAGGGCCAGGTACCAGAGGCTGGCGACGACGAGCATGGGGATGACCTGGTAGTTCTGGGCGTAGACGTCTTGGATGTTGGACATCAGGTCGTGGGCGGAGATGACGGAGACGAGGGCGGTCATCTTGAGCATGTTGATGGTCTCGTTGCCCATGGGCGGGATGATGACGCGCATGGCCTGCGGCAGCACGATCCTGCGCATGGTCAGGGCGGGGCGCATCCCGAGCGAGTGGGCCGCTTCGGTCTGGCCGGGGTCGACGGACTGGATGCCGGCGCGGACGATTTCCGAGGCGTAGGCGGCCTCGTTGAGTCCGAGGGCCAGCAGGGCGGCGACGGCGGGGGTGAGCAGCGAGTTGGTCTCGATGCTGACGAAGGTGATGCCGGTGAAGGGGATGCCGATCATGACGTGCGTGTAGAGCGCGCCGGCGTAGCCCCAGAAGATGATCTGGACCAGGAGCGGCGTGCCGCGGAAGAGCCACACGAAGCAGGTCGCCAGCGTGTAGAGGACGGGGCTGGAGGAGAGCCGCATGACCGCGATGAGCGTGCCGAGGCCGAGGCCGAGGGTCATGGCGGCGGCGGTCAGCCACAGCGTGGTGGCGAGGCCGTCGAAGATGAGGTCGGCGAAGAGGTAGCGGCCGACGATGTCCCAGTGCAGGTTGTCGTTCTTGGCGTGGGAGCCGGCCG
>NZ_JBHXSC010000068.1:0-40157 GCF_042716505.1 Streptomyces sp. NPDC058674 | reverse complement strand
CCGGGCATGCCGTTCGCGGTGGGCGGGCCCTCGTAGAAGACCCACTCGGGACGGCCCTCGGACTGCTCCAGCGTCTTGGCGAAGGTCTTGCTCTCACGCCAGAAGTCCAGGACGGCGTGTTCGAGAGCGGGCAGGTCGACCTGGGCGGGAACCGGGCGGTACTGCGGGGATGTCATCGACGATACTCCGGTGGGATATGCGGATCGTTCCGTTGAAGGGACGAGAGCCGGGCTCCCGCGGTACCACCCTTCTTGGCCCGGAAACAGCACACGCCGAGCCCACTTCATTCGGTTCCGATGCCGGCTCTACTCACCGAGTCTGGCCAAGACCAGTCCCCGGCTTTCCTCCGGCGGCTCCGGGTGATCTTCACACCGCGCTCGCCCCCGGGCTCGCACCATCCCCGGGTCGCTCCTGGCCGCGTACGGCGCTACTCGTCCCTCTCAACGCCTTCGGTCGGAGCATTGTATGGTCAACTGCCCTACGCAGGGTGCCCTTTGAGATCAAGGTTGGCCGGAAACATACAGGTCAACTGTCCGACTGGCCGAGGTTGCCACGTGGTGAGCTTGTTGAACGTTTCGGCGGTCGCGTTGCCTCAGCACCGCCCGGTACGTCCGACCGGGTCGCCGCACCAGCGCGTACCGAGGACCGTGGCGTCGGGCTGGACGTCGCAGACGACCCGGGTCGGACCGGGTCGCGGTTCCGTGACCTGCTCGGTCAGCTCGGCGTCACGGACCGCGCGGGGCCTGAGACGGGGCCCTGCCGCCACGACCTCGGAGAGGGCGCCCCGCCGGAGGTGGCACACATCTCCGCCTGCGGATCATGCGCCACCCGCTACACTGACCACGGCGGCTACGCCCTCACGGGCTGCCACCACGCCCTGTCGCCAAGCACGCCTGCGCGGTCAGCCCATCACGGCAGACTTTCAGACGTGTTTTCCGACAGATCCCGGCCTTCGTAGCTCAGGGGATAGAGCACGGCTCTCCTAAAGCCGGTGTCGCAGGTTCGAATCCTGCCGAGGGCACATTCGAGGACCCCCTGCCGGTGGCGGCAGGGGGTTTTCTGCGTCTTTCCGCGTCTCTGCGGCGTGTGGTTTCATGGTGCGCGTGTCGCGTGACGCCGCCTACTGAGATGTGGGCCGGGCGGTGGTTGGGCAGGCACCTGTTCGTCAAGGACCGGGTCCATGGGCTTCCACGCCACCGGCTACGGGTGATTTCCCTCGGTTGTTCCGCTGCCATTCGCACGCACACACACCGTGAGGACCCACACACCGTGCCACCCACATCGTTCGCATCGTTCAACCAGTCCGTCATCGACGAGTTCCGCGCCAACTCCGGCCGCGTCGGCGGCCCCTTCGAGGGCTCCGAGCTCGTCCTGCTCACCACCACCGGGGCCAGGTCCGGGAAGCCGCACACCGTGCCGCTCGGCTTCGTGCGGCAGGACGGGGCCGACGGCGGGCACCTGCTCGTCGTCGCCTCCGCCGGCGGGGCCGACCGGCATCCCGCCTGGTTCCACAACCTGCTCGCGCATCCCCTCGTACGGGTCGAGACCGGGACCGGGGAGTACGAGGCCGTCGCCGTGCCCGCCGAAGGGGCCCGGCGGGGGGAGCTGTTCGCGCAGGTGGTCCGCGCGGTCCCCGGGTACGGCGACTACCAGGAGCGCACCGCGCGGCCGATCCCCGTCGTGGTCCTCCAGCGGACCCACCAGGCCCCTCCCGGCGGGGAGGAGGGGATCGCCGGGAAGCTCCTCGACGTGCACGGCTGGCTGCGGGCGCAGCTGGCCCTCGTACGGGAGGAGGTGCGCGGGGGCGGCGCCGCCGGCGGTGGCGGCCGGGGCTCGATCGGGCTGCAACTGCGCCAGCACTGCCTGGCGTTCTGCCAGTCGCTGGAGTTCCACCACCGCAGCGAGGACGCCGGGCTCTTCCCGTACCTGGCCGAACGCCATCCCGACATGCGGGAGTTCTTCCACAGGATCGGCGAGGAGCACCGCGTGATCGCCCGGCTCCAGGAGGAGCTGGTACGGGCTCTGGACGCGCCCGGCGAGGGGTTCAGCGGTCGCGTGGAGCGGCTGAGCCGGGAGCTGGAGGCTCATCTCGACCACGAGGAGGCGCAGTTGCTTCCGGTCCTGCGGACGCTGGAAGGCTGAGGCGGGCCTCGGCGCCGCCCCCCTTCCGGTCGTGGAAGGTCAGGGTGGCGCCGAGGGCCCTGGCCTGGCCCGCGGCGATGGTCAGGCCGAGGCCGTGCCCCTTGTTCATGCCCTCCGTACGGAACCGCTGCGGGCCGCCGGCCAGCAGGTACTCCGGGTAGCCGGGCCCCGCGTCGGTGACGGTCACCGACCGGCTCCGGCCGTCGACGGTGACCGTGACCGGGGCCGCGCCGTGCTTGTGGGCGTTCACGACGAGGTTGCCGATGATCCGGTCCAGTCGGCGGCGGTCCGTCTCCAGGCGGGCCGTGGCGTGCACCACCAGGGCGGTGTCGGTGCCGGAGGCGCGGATCGTACGGGCCGCCAGCTCGGCCAGGTCGTAGGAGTCGAGCTCCACGCGCTCGCAGCCCGTGTCCAGCCGGGATATCTCCAGCAGGTCCTCGGTCAGCTCGCGCATCGCCTGCACCCGGTCCCGTACGAGCTCGGCCGGGCGGCCCGGCGGCAGCAGTTCGGCCGCCGCGATCAGGCCGGTCAGCGGGGTGCGGAGCTCGTGGGCGACGTCCGCCGTGAAGCGCCGCTCGGCCTCCAGCTTGCTCTGGAGGGTGCCGGCCATCGTGTCCAGGGCCCGGGAGACGGCCGCGACCTCGTCCTTGTGGCGCGTGTGGTCCCCGACGCGTGCGTCGAGGTCGCCGGCGCTGATCCGGCGGGCCACCTGCGCGGTCAGGTGGAGCCGGCGGGTGACGCGGGTGACGCCGAAGGCGCCGGTGAGGAGGGTGCCGCCGATGGCGAGGGCCGAGGAGCCGAGGATGGCCCGGTCCAGCTCGGCGATGGTCCGCTCGGCGCCGGTGAAGTCCACGGAGACGGCTATGGCGGTGTCGTCCCCGGCCGGCGCCGCCGCCCACATCGCGGACCGGCCGCGGTGCGTGCCGACGGCGGTGCCGCGCTTGCCCGCGACGGCGAGGGCGCGGAGCCGGGGCGGGAGGCCGACGGGGTCGATGCCCTCGCCGCGCGGCAGGCGCAGGCCGGTCTCGTACGCCGCGATCGTGCGGTCCAGCCGGGCCGTCGCCTTGTCGCGGGCGTTCGTCTCGGTCTGGTGGGTCATCGCCCGGTGCACGAGGACGCCGAGCAGCGCGGCGAGGCCGCAGCACATGAGCGTGATGAAGACGGCGGCCTTCCAGGTCAGCGTGGCCGTCCAGGCGGGCAACAGGCTCACCGGTGAACCAGCGGGGCCGGGGCGGGCTGCGCCGAGGGCCCCGGGCGGGCGGGCTGCGCCAAGGGCCGCGGGCGACGGGTCAGTGCCGCGGGCCCCGGGCGGGGGGTGCGCGGTACGGGCGGGGGCGCCGTTGCCCGGCGGGCCGGCGGACGCGTCCACGCGTGGCGGCTCTCGGTCCCGGCGGAGCCGGTGGACGACTGGATGATGGGTCCCGTTCCCTGAGCTGCACGTCGGTGACGCCAGCGGCCGTGTGGATGTCTCGCGGCGGCTTGTGGACGGCGCCGTGCCGGCGATCGGCTCGACGCCCCCCGCCGCCGGTCGGATCACGGTAGTACGGGGTCGGCGTGGCCGCCCCGGCGGCCCCCCGGGTCCGCGCCGGCGAGATGTCCTGCCCGCCTGCGCCCCGGGCCACCACGGCCCCGGACCCGGGCCGTGCACCCGTCCACGCGAGCCCCTCGACCCGGTCGCCGGACCCCGGTCGTGCCGACCTCCGCCCGGTCGCCGGGTGCGGCCGTCGTGCTGCCCCCGGGGGAAGCGGCGGAGGGGTTGCGAAGGCCCTTCCGGGCGGGGCCGGAAGGGCCGCGGGGTTGCTCGTACGGGTTGCTCGTACGGGTTGCCGAGCCGCAGGGTCAGCTCAGGCCTCTGCTGCGCTCGCCGATGCGGTCGCCCTGCGGAGTTCCGGCCCGCTTGAGGTCCGCCTTCGTGTGCGCTCCGCCCTTGACCTTGCTGCGTACCGGACCCTCGAAGCCGTGCCCCTGCGCGCGCGGCGGCTGGAGGTGTTCCTGCACCCTCGCGACGGCGGCCCGGACGTCCCGCTTCTGCTCTTCGCTCATCCCGTCAACTCCCTCGGGAAGCACCCAATCGGACTACTCGGATCGTATGCACATATACGGGCCGACGCACCCGGACCGGACGTAAAGAATTCGGGATCACCAAGCGGGCCTCACGGCTGCGGCGGCGCGGGCGCCCTCGGTGTCCCCAGGGTCCGGTGCACCAGCTCCTCCGGGCAGGGCGTGCCCCTGGGCAGCTGGTACTTCGCCGCGACCCGGTACTCCCCCGGGCCGGGCGCCAGCAGCTCCGTCCACACGTCACCGGAGGCGTCCGGTGCCGCCTTGAACAGGCAGCCGGCCGTGTTCGCGAACTCCTTCGGCAGCGCGGCCCCGGCCCCGCCCCCTCCCCCGCCCCGCGCCAGCGAGGCGAAGGTCTCCTGCGGCGGGACCACCGCCCTGCCGTCGCCGTCCACCAGCCCCAGCCACGGCGAGTGCGGGATGCGCACCAGTACGCGCCCGGCCCGCCGCACCTGCACGACCAGCTGGTCGGGACCCGCCCGGACCACCCGCGCGGGGCCGGACACCAGGTCCGTCGGCTCCTGCACCTTGAAGAGCCGCCAGTTCGCGTCGCCCCACACCTGCTGGAGGTACGGGAGGTCCCCGCTCACCAGTTTCGCCTCGGCCCTCCCGCCCTCGTCGGGCTTGTCCGCCGGCAGCACCACGTAGTGCACGGCCCAGCGGTCCAGCCACTCCCGGTAGCTCGCGGCGGTCAGGGTGTCGTCGTAGAAGAGCGGGTTGCGCTCCAGGTCGGCCTGCCGGTTCCAGCCGCGCGCGAGGTTCACGTACGAGGGGAAGGCGGAGGACTCGCGGTGGCTGCTCGCCGGGACCACCTCGACCCGGCCCCGGTCGGCGCCCGCCTTCTGGAGCTGGTCGACCAGCGGGGCCAGCTCGCGGTTCCAGGCGGCCAGCGGGGTGGTGCGGATGATGTCCGTGACGCTGTTGGTGGTGATCCAGACGGTCAGCCCCGCGAAGGCCAGCAGCACCGCGTACCGGCGCCGCGAGCGCGGGGCGCTGTACGGCAGGGCCGCGAGCAGCACCGCGCCGCCGAACAGCATGATCATCCGAGTGACGTTCGAGCCGACCTGCGAGTCGACCGCCCAGGTCAGGAACGTCCCGGCGGCGTACACGGCCGAGGCGACGCGGACGGTCTTCCAGCGCCTCGGCACGAGGACGAGGACCGCCAGGGCGAACACGAACGGCAGCCAGGCCGAGCCCAGCCTCATCGGCTGCGTCCCGGAGAACGGGAAGAGCCAGGCCGACAGCCCGACCACCGCCGCCGGCGCCAGGCCCAGCGCGTACGCCCCCGGGCGCCGCCCGGTCAGGAACAGCGCGGCCGCCACCACTCCCAGGAACAGGCCCGCGACCGGACTGGACGCCGTGGCCAGCCCCGCCAGCGGGGCCGCCACGGCGGCCTTGGCCCAGCGCCGCCGCGACCACTTGCGGGGCCAGCAGAAGACCGCGGCCACCGCACCGAGCGCGAACATCGCGCCCAGGCCGAAGGTGACCCGGCCGGACAGGGCGTTGCAGAACAGCCCGTACACCCCGGCGAGCGCGGGCCACAACGGTTCGCGCACCGCCCCGCGGCAGCGGGTCAGGACCAGTGCGAGCAGCCCGGCCGAGACCGTGCCCGCGATCATCATCGTGGTGCGCACGCCGAGCACGTGCATGAGGTACGGCGAGACCACGCTGTACGAGACCGGGTGCATGCCGCCGTACCAGGCGAGGTTGTACGCCGAGTCGGGATGGCGGCCGACGAACTCGGCCCAGGCGTCCTGCGCGGCGAGGTCGCCGCCGCTGTTGGCGAAGCTGAAGAACCACAGGACGTGGAGCAGCGCGGCGAGGACGGTGGCAACGGCCACCGGGCGGCGCCGCGCCCCGTCGAGACCGCGGCGGAGCGCGCCGCCGGAGGCCGGCGGGGCCGGGGGCCGGACGGCTCCGCCCGCGGTCCCGGCCGTGGGGGCCGGGAGGCGCGCAGGCGCCCCGGAGGCCCCGCCGTCGACCGGCGCGGCGGCGCTCCGGCGCCGTCCCTGCTGCTCAGCGGTGGCCACTGCCGTACTCCCCAACACCCGAGTCCACACCCGTACGCACGTCCCGGGTCCCAAGACGCGCCCCGGCACCCCGGGGTTGCCCGGGGTGCCGGGTCCACGCTCTCACCTGCGGTCAGCCGACGCGCGTCAGCTTGCTGCCGATGCCCGGCGAGACCAGGTCGCTCTGCAGCGCCACCGGCACCTTCACCTGGCTGGCGCCCTCTCCGACGGTCAGCACGCCGATCTCGGTGCCGGCCTTCGCCGTCTGCGGGATCTTGCTGCCGTCGGCCTGCGACAGCTTGATGGCGACGGTCAGCGAGGCCCAGCCGACGGCCTGCACGTCGGCGGTGGCGACGACCGGCGTACGACCGCCGAGCCCGTCGTCCACGTACCCCACGACATCGCCCTTCTTCACGACGGGCGACCCGACCAGGGACTTCTGGGTGGCGGTCATCAGCTGCTTGCTCGCGGCGAGCACGCTGTCGATGATCGGCGGCTTGTGCTGGCCGAGGACGGCGCCGACGATCAGCTGGTTGGTGCTGCCGACCTTCTTCTGCGCGGCGAAGAGGAGGTTGCCGCCGGCCTTGGTCGTCGTACCGGTCTTGATGCCCAGCGAGTCGTTGTACGGGACCAGGCCGTTCCAGTTCCGCCAGACCTTGCCCGACGGATCCTCCCAGCTGGGCTTCTTCGTGATCTCCAGCAGCGTCTCGATCTCCACCAGCTTCAGGCCCAGCTTGACCTGGTCCTCGGCGGTGCTCACCGTGGTCGCGTCCAGACCCGAGGGGTCCGTGTACGTGGTGTTCTTCATGCCGAGTTCCTTGGCGGTGTCGTTCATCTTCTTGACGAACGCCTCCTGGGAACCGGCGTCCCAGCGCGCCAGCAGCCGGGCGATGTTGTTGGCCGACGGGATCATGAGCGCGGCGATCGCGTCGTACTCCGAGAGCTTGTCGCCCTCCTTGACCGTGTCGAGGGTCGACTCGTTGTCGGTCGAGTTGTTCTTCTTGCCCTCGGTCTCGGCCGTCTTGTCGACGTCGATCATCTCGCCCTTCTCACCCTTCTTGACGGGGTGGTCGCGCAGGATGATGTACGCCGTCATCGACTTGGTGACGCTGGCGATCGGGACGGGCTTCTGCTCGCCGGACTGGCCCAGCGTGCCGAGGCCGGCGGCGGCCATGTAGGCCTGGCCCTCGCCGGGCCAGGGCAGGTCGGGCTTCGAGCCGTCGAAGGTGTACGAGGACTTCGCGGTCATCACGAGCGCCGGCTCGGGGAGCGGGCGCACCAGCTGCACGATGCCGAGGACGATCGCCAGGAGCACGACGAGCGGCGCGTAGATCTTGACCCGCCGGACGGCGGTGCGCAGCGGGCTCGGCGGCGGGGGCGGGTTGTTGGTGAGGTCCGCCAGCATGTCGAGCGGGGGCTTGGGCGGCAGCGGCTGCTGGGTGGTCCGCTCGGGGGAGTCGACCGAGGGCGCCGACACGGCCGCGGGCGCCGCCGCCGCGGGCTTCGGCTGGGGCGCGGGTGCGGCGGCGGGCGCGGGCTTCGGCCTGGGGGCCGCGGCCGGTGCCGGTGCCCCCTCGGTGCGCAGCGGTACGAAGGTACTGGCCTTCGGCGGCGCGGCCCGGTCGGCCCCGGTCTTCCCGGCCGGTGCGACGGGGGGCTTCACGGCGCGGAAGACGGCGGTGCGCTCGCTGTCGGCGGCGTCGTCGTCGGTGGCCGTGTCGGAGTCGCTGTCGGACGACCCGGCTCCGGTCGGGTCACCGCCCCGCCCACTCGCAGAAGCGGAATCCTTCGGAGACGGCGTGACCGGAGGCGCCACCGCACGGAACACGGCGGTGCGCTCACGATCGGCGGGCTCCGAAGCGGAACCCCCACCGGCCGGCTTCCCCGTCGCCTCCGGAGCGGCGGTCTTCCCCTTGCGGAAGAAGTCGACCGGAGCACCCTGCGCAGGCTTCGCGTCCGCCGGCTTGGCCTCAGCCGCAGGCGGTACGGCACGGAACACCGCGGTCCGCTCACCATCAGCGGCCTCGGTCGGGTCACCGCCCCGCTCACCCGACGAAGCGGAATCCTTCGGAGACGACGTGACCGGAGGCGCCACCGCACGGAACACGGCGGTGCGCTCACGATCGGCGGGCTCCGAAGCAGAACCCCCACCGGCCGGCTTCCCCGTCGCCTCCGGAGCGGCGGTCTTCCCCTTGCGGAAGAAGTCGACCGGAGCACCCTGCGCAGGCTTCGCATCCGCCGGCTTGGCCTCAGCCGCAGGCGGTACGGCACGGAACACCGCGGTCCGCTCACCATCAGCGGCCTCGGTCGGGTCACCGCCCCGCTCACCCGACGAAGCGGAATCCTTCGGAGACGGCACAGACCGAGGCGCCACCGCACGGAACACGGCAGTGCGCTCACGATCGGCGGGCTCCGAAGCGGAACGCGATGGGTCGGACCCGGGGGTCGCCTTGCCCGCCCCCTCGGCGGGGGCGTCCTGCGCGGCGGACCGCTCGGAACGGGCGGACGGCTGCGCCGACCCTCTGCCGGAACCGAAACCAGACCCCGAACCGGTCTCGGCCTCGGTCTCGGCCGAATCGCCGGAACCGGCGGCCGGCTTCGCCGAGCCCTCGGCGGACTCGCCCGCAGGGGCAGGCCCGGAGCCGGGCCGTTCGGCGGCGGCAGCGGCCGGGGCCGGGATGGACGCCGGTCCCTTCGGCCCGGCTCCGCCTGACCCGCCCGAGGCCGTACGCGCCACCGAGCCCGCGGTCGAGGTCGCGTCCCCGTCCGAGGCAGTGCCCGAGCCCGCGCCCCTGGCCGAGTCCGCGTCCGTGCGCGACGCCGTGCCCGAGGCCGCGTCCGCGGCCGAGGCCACGCCGGGGGCCGATTCCGCGGCCGTGCCCGCGGCCGAGGCCGGCGCCGCGTCCGAGGTCGTGTCCGAGGTCGTGTCCGGGCGCGACGCCGCGTTGGCGTCCGAGGCGGTGCCCGAGACCGGGCCCGCGCCCCTGGCCGAGGCCGACGCCGCGCCGGTGGCCGGGCCCGCGCCCGAGGCAGTGCCCGAGCCCGCCGTCGGCTTCGCCGGGGCCCTCGTGGGCTTGGCCGCGTCGCCGGAAGCGGAATCGGCGGGCGCCTTCGGCTCGTCGGCCGTGGCGACCCAGGCCGCCACCGCCTCGCGCAGCGGGTCCCGTTCAGCGGCACCGGCCTCTGCGTCCGCCTCCGCGTCCGCCTCCGGGCGCGTCTCCGCGTCCGCCCGGGGGCCCGCGTCCGCGTCCGGGCCGCCCGGTTCGGGATCGCGCGGCCGGAACACCGAACGCCTCGGATCACGATCCGCGGAGGACTCCGCCGCCCCCGGCGTTCCTGCATCTACCGACTTCTCGGGGGACTCGCCCGCCACCAGTTCCTCCTCGATCGCCGCAACGTCCGGCTGTCCGAATGTCTAACAGTGTCCCGTCTCGGGGGCATCGCCCCCGTGCTAGACGAGAACGACATAGCTGCAAGTTCCCCCGCAAAGCGGGCAGGCGCTCTCGACAGATGAATGTGAGAGGCGTCACCCTGTCACTCATCCACGCGGGGAGGCATGGATGGGCAGGAGCCGCAGAACAATTCCGGAGGAGCTTCTGCTGCTCGCCTTGGACCCGGCCACGGGTACCACGGCGCAGCCGCAGTCGCTCGACCTCGGCCTGGCCGGGGCACAGCTAGTGGAGCTGGCTCTGGCAGGACGGATAGCCCCTGACGGGGATCGTATCGCCGTGGTGATGCCACGGCCGACAGGAGATCCGACTCTGGACTCCGCACTGGAACTGCTGCGCAGGCGCGGCAGTCCGGTTCGGGCCGTCCACTGGATCGGTGGACCCCGACTGGGGCTCCGCCAGATTTACCTCGCTCACCTGGAGCGTTGCGGCATGGTCCATGCCGTCGCGGGCCAGATGTGCGGTGTGTTGCCGACGACTCGCTACCAGGCGACGGACACGGCGATCAGCCGGGAGATCCGTGCCCGGCTCGACAGTGCGATCCGCACCGGCGTACCGCCGGACCCGCGGACCGCGGCGCTTGCCGCGCTGGCCCACGCGGTCGGACTCGGCAAGCACCTGTACCCCGGCAACGAGGGGCGGTCGTCCAGATCCCGGCTGCGGGACCTGATCCGGCATGACCCCATGGGCGGACTCGTGGCGCACGCCGTGATGGACGTCCAGAACGGTGTGGCCGCACAGCCGCGTCGCGACCGCGCACCGGCACCGCCGGTCCGCGCCGCGGCGAGCGGCGTCCCGATGCAGCCGCGCCGGACCGGTGCCATGGCCCGCGTGGCCGCGCACTGATCCACCGCACGACCAGCCGGACCGCACGACCAGCCCCACCGCACGACCGTTTCACCGCTCCATCGCTCCACCGCAACGTCACCACCGCAACCGCCGTCCGCGAGGACCCGGTTCGGGAACCGCCAGGGCGCGGGGTGGCGGGGCCGGTCCGCCGGCTCCGCCACCCCGCGCGTCTGTTTTCCCTGCCGTTCCCCAGCGGCGCGCCACGCTTCGGTGGCAGTCTGCTCAACATCAGACACACAGCGGGACAGAAACAGAAGAAGGCGGAGGTGCCGTTCACGTGGCGTCCAATGTCAATCCCACCGTCCGACGGCGCCGATTGGGCATGGAGCTGCGCAAGCTCCGTGAGGACAAGGCAATGACGGCCGAGCAGGTGGCCGAGCGGCTCCTCGTCTCCCAGTCGAAGATCAGCCGGTTGGAGAACGGCCGCCGTTCCATCAGCCAGCGCGACGTCCGCGACCTGTGCGACGTGTACGAGGTGGAGGACCGCCGGCTCGTCGACTCGCTCATGCAGATGGCCAAGGACTCCCGCCAGCAGGGCTGGTGGCACGCCTTCGGCGACATCCCGTACAGCGTCTACATCGGGCTGGAGACGGACGCCGCCAGCCTGCGGACGTACGAGCCCCTGGTGATCCCCGGCCTGCTCCAGACCACGGAGTACGCCCAGTCCCTGGTGCGCGGGGCGTGGCCGGAGACCGCGCCGGCCGATGTGGAGAAGCGCGTCCAGGTCCGGATGCACCGCCAGAAGCGGCTGTCCGAGACGGAGAACAACAACCCCGAGCTCGGTCCGCTGCGGCTCTGGGCCGTCATCGACGAGGCGGCGCTGCGGCGGCAGGTGGGCGATGCGCAACTGATGATCCGGCAGCTGGAGTACTTGATAGAGCAGTCGGACCAGCCGCACGTCACCGTGCAGGTGATGCCCTTCTCGCTCGGCGCCCACCCGGGCGTCAACGGCCAGTACGCCATCCTGGAGTTCCCGGACGCGTCCGACTCGACCGTGGTCTACATCGAGGGCGTGACCAGCGACCTGTACCTGGAGAAGGCCAACGACGTGCAGAAGTACAGCGTGATGTACGAGCACCTGCGCGCCCAGGCGCTCAGCGTCGACCAGACCCGGCAGTTCATCTCCGGGATCATCGACGAGTACGCCGACGCAAGCCGGTAGAACCGTGCGAAACCGGACGCCGGCCAATGAAGGGCCGGTACGGTACACCGTCACTCCCCGGCCACAGAAGGCCTGAATGGAATATGCCACTCGGTCGGGTGAATGGCCCCTTCACCGGTGAAGAGCTGCGGGTAGCGTCGATCAGGTCGGCCGGAAACCCAGTCGACACGACACGGGAACCACTCGCTGAACCGGAGAGAAACATGGCTATTCGCCTGGGCGCCACGGACAACTGGACCAAGTCCTCCTATTCCGCCAACGGCGCCTGCGTCGAGGTCAAGTCCCCCCTCACCGAGGCCGTCGCGGTCCGCGACTCGAAGGTGCAGGACGGTCCGTCCCTCACCTTCGCGCCCGGCTCCTGGACCTCGTTCGTCACCGATGTCACCGCGGGCCGGTCGGGGCGCCTCGGCTGAACGCCACGGCGCACCTCCCCACCGTCTCCACCCGACGATCGGCGCCACCCGCAGCACCTGCACCACCGGCAGTACCCGCACCACCCGCACCACCGCCCGGAGCCCTCTCGACCGGCCCGCCGTCCTGGCCGAGGGGGCTCGGCCACGGCCGCGTACGCACCGGCCGCCGACCGCCGGGCGCCGGCTACCGCAGCTGGTCGACGTACCGGTCGGTCCCCGGGACCGTGGGGACGAACGGCGCGACCAGCTCCACCCGGCCCAGCCCCGCCGCGGCGACCTCGGCGTCCAGCCCCTGGAAGCGGTCCCAGCAGGCCCGCGGGTCCTCCTCCAGGAACCACAGCAGCGTGAGCCGGGTGTCGACCCCCTCCACCTGCTTGACGTAGGTCATCCGGTCGCCGGGCAGCGGCGTCGGCCGGAAGACGGTCACCATCGCCGCCGGTGAACCCTGCAGCCGCTTCGGCAGGGCACGCGAGCGCAGCCACTCCAGCAGCTCGGCCCGCTGCTGCGGCCCGTCGGCGTCGACGACCTGTACGACGAGGCCCGCGTACGGGTGGTCGAGGGCGTGGAAGTCCCGCGGGCCGGCCGCCCCGTCGCGGTAGACCGTCGCCGCGTGGTCCTGGAAGGCCGTGAAGACGTGGGTGCGGTCCTGGTAGACCCGACCGTCGCGGTTCAGGCGCTTGTTGATGCCGACGGTCCACTTCATGTGCTCGTCGTAGCGGCCCTGGGTGACCCAGTACGTCGAGAGGTAGCAGCCGGCCGTGACCGGCTGCGCCACGGCCGACTTCTCCGGGTAGCGCAGCTCCTGGAGCTCGCGGGTGGCCACCCAGCGGCGCCCGGCGTACATCCAGGGCATGGCCATGGCGCCCGCGTAGTAGTGGTCGTCCTCGTACCAGCGGTTGTACGCGAACTCGTGTCCCGGGTGCGGCTCCACCATGGTGATCAGCGCATGGCCGGGGCGCACTCCGTAGGGGCCGACGGCCGCGAGCCGGGCGTAGTCGTCGGGGCGGGTGTCCGGCTGCCGCCCGGGGTCACGGTCGCGGTCATCGTCGTGGTCGTGGTCGCGCTCTCCTGTCGTCATGGCACCGGTCTAGCTGATGCAACGTCAGATGGGCAGGGGCGGGCGTAGTTCAGCATGTGACACATAGATGCCGTCTGCATCTTTCTCTGCCTACGATGCCCGCACCCGCCTCCCCGAGGAGCCCCCGTGCCCGCTGCCGCCACCCCCGCCCCCGTCGTCGCCGCTGCCGCCCCCGCGACCGCGCCGCCCGCGCTCGCCGGGCGGACCGCCTCGGTCGCCGCCTCCCCCGTACGGGAGATCCTCGCGCTCACGGAACGCCCCGGGGTGATCTCCTTCGCCGGCGGCCTCCCCGCCCCCGAGCTCTTCGACACCGGGGGCCTGCGGGCCGCGTACGACGCCGCCTTCACGGCGTCCGGGCGGCGGGCGCTCCAGTACTCGACCACCGAGGGCGTACCCGAGCTGCGGGCGGCGGTCGCGGACCGGGTGACGGCGCGGGGGCTGGCGACGGGAGCGGACGACGTGCTGATCACCTCGGGGTCGCAGCAGGCCCTGACGCTCCTCGCCGGCGCCCTGGTCGAGCCCGGGGACGTGGTCCTCGTCGAGAACCCCACCTACCTGGCGGCCCTGCAGTCCTTCGGCCTGGCGGGCGCGCGGGTGGTGCCCGTGCCCTGCGACGGGCAGGGCATCGTGCCGGACGCGCTGGCGGAGATCGTCGCGCGGGAGCGGCCGAAGCTGCTCTACACCGTCCCGACCTTCCAGAACCCGACCGGCCGCACGCTGCCGGGAGCCCGCCGGGCCGAGGTGGCGGCCATCGCGGCCCGCCTGGGCCTGTGGCTGGTGGAGGACGACCCGTACGGGGACCTCCGCTACGAGGGCGCCGAGGTCCCCTGGCTCGCGGCCCACCCGGGGGCGGAGGACCGCACGGCGCTGCTCGGCAGCTTCTCGAAGGTGATGGCGCCGGGGCTGCGACTGGGCTGGCTCCGGGCACCGCGGGAGCTGCGCGGGGCCGCGGTGGTCGCCAAGCAGGCGGCGGACCTGCACACCTCCACGGTGGACCAGCTGGCAGCGGCCCACTACCTGGCCGCGGTGGACCTCGACGCCCATGTGGCCACGGTCCGCGGCGCCTACCGGGCCCGCCGCGACGCCCTGCTGGCGGGACTGGCACGGGCCCTGCCGGCGGGCTCCGCCTGGAACCGCCCGGAGGGCGGCATGTTCGTCTGGGCCCGCCTGCCGCAGGGGTGGGACGCGACGGCCCTGCTCGCCGCGGCCCTCGCCCACGACGTGGCCTTCGTCCCGGGAGCCCCCTTCTTCACGGGGCCGCCGGACCCCCGCACCCTGCGGCTCTCCTTCACGGCGCACACCCCGCAGGAGATCGGGGAGGGCCTGGCCCGCCTCGGGCGGGCGACGGCCCGGCCGGACGGCCCGGCCGGCAACGGGCGGCCGGGCACGGGCAGCGGGGCCGGGTGAGGTAAGGGCAGCAGAGCCGAACCGGCGACGAGCAGCGGCGTCGGGGCCGGGCCGGGGCCTGCGGGCGGGGCTGCGCCCCTTCACAACCCCCGCCGTGCGCCGTAGCCTGACGCACCGTCAGATCGGTGCGTCGCCGGGAGGCCGTCATGCTGCTGCAAGGGAAGACCGTCATCGTCTCCGGCGTCGGCGCCGGGCTCGGCCACCAGGTCGCCGCCGCGGTCGTGCGCGACGGCGGGAACGCCGTGCTCGGGGCGCGGACCGAGGCCAACCTCGCCAAGTCCGCCGCCGAGATCGACCCCGGCGGCGCGCACACCGCCCACCTGCCGACCGACATCACCGACGAGACCAGGTGCGAGGCGCTCGCCGCACTCGCGCAGGAGCGGTTCGGCGGCATCGACGCCGTCGTGCACGTCGCCGCCTGGGACTCCTACTTCGGGGGCCTCCAGGACGCCGACTTCGGCACCTGGCAGCAGATCCTCGACGTGAACCTGCTGGGCACCCTGCGCATGACCCGCGCCTGCCTGCCCGCCCTCAAGGCCCGCGGCGGCTCCGTCGTGATCATCGGCACGCAGTCCGCGGTCGCCGCGCCGAACGAGGTGCAGCAGGGCGCCTACGCCGCGTCCAAGGGCGCACTGACCTCGGCCATGTACTCGATGGCCCGCGAGCTCGGCCCGCACCGCATCCGCGTCAACACCGTGCTCCCCGGCTGGATGTGGGGCCCGCCCGTGCAGGCCTTCGTCACCTTCACCGCCCACGCCGAGGGCGTGCCCGAGGCCGAGGTCCACGCCCGGCTCACCGAGCGGATGGCGCTGCCCGACCTCGCGACCGACGGGGACGTGGCCGATGCGGCGGTCTTCCTCGCCTCCGACCGGGCGCGGGCGATAACCGGCCAGTCTCTGCTGGTCAATGCCGGGGAGCTGATGCGATGAGCGTCGCGCGCACCACCCCGCACCCCATCCCGTGCACCGACCACCGGATCGTATGCTCGCCACATGACCACTCCGAGTGACGCTCCGACCGAAAACGCGATGCGCCGCGCGCTCCGGCGGGCCCGCGACGGTGTCGCGCTCGACGCGACCGAGGCGGCCGTACTCCTCCAGGCGCGCGGCGAGGCCCTCAAGGACCTCGCGGCGTCCGCCGCACGGGTAAGGGACTCCGGGCTGGAGGCCGCAGGCCGCCCGGGTGTCATCACGTACTCGCGCAAGGTCTTCATCCCCCTGACCCGCCTCTGCCGCGACAGGTGCCACTACTGCACGTTCGTCACCGTCCCGGGCAAGCTCCGCCGCGCCGGGCACGGCATGTACCTCTCCCCCGATGAGGTCCTCGACATCGCCCGCCGGGGCGCGGCGATGGGCTGCAAGGAAGCCCTCTTCACCCTCGGGGACCGCCCGGAGGACCGCTGGCCCGAGGCCCGCGAGTGGCTCGACGCGCACGGCTACGACGACACCCTGGCGTACGTACGGGCCATGGCCATCCGGGTGCTGGAGGAGACGGGCCTGCTCCCGCACCTCAACCCGGGCGTCATGACCTGGTCCGACCTCCAGCGCCTGAAGCCCGTCGCCCCGTCCATGGGCATGATGCTGGAGACCACCGCGACCCGCCTGTGGTCCGAGCCCGGCGGCCCGCACCACGGCTCCCCCGACAAGGACCCGGCCGTGCGCCTGCGCGTCCTGGAGGACGCCGGCCGCTCGAACGTCCCCTTCACCACGGGTGTCCTCATCGGCATCGGGGAGACCTACGAGGAGCGCGCCGACGCCTTCTTCGAGCTGCGCCGCGTCCAGCGCAGCTACCACGGCGTCCAGGAGGTCATCGTCCAGAACTTCCGCGCCAAGCCGGACACCGCCATGCGCGGCATGCCGGACGCGGAGCTGGAGGAGCTGGCCGCGGCCATCGCCGTCGCCCGGCACATCCTGGGCCCGGACGCCCGCATCCAGGCGCCGCCGAACCTGGTGGACGAGGAGTACGCCCTCCTCATCGGCGCCGGCATCGACGACTGGGGCGGGGTCTCGCCGCTGACCCCGGACCACGTCAACCCGGAGCGCCCGTGGCCGCACATCGAGGAGCTGGCCGAGCGCACCGCGGCGGCCGGCTTCCGGTTGCGGGAACGCCTGACGATCTACCCGGAGTTCCTCCGGCGCGGTGAGCCGTGGCTGGACCCGCGGCTGCTGCCGCACGTCCGCGCGCTGGCCGATCCGGCGACCGGGCTCGCCGACGAGGCGGCCTCGGTGGAGGGGCGGCCGTGGCAGGAGCCGGACGAGGGCTTCGCCGCGTACGGGCGCACCGACCTGCACGCCACCATCGACACCGAGGGCCGCACCGGCGACCGCCGGGACGACTTCGACCACGTCTACGGCGACTGGGAGGCCCTGCGCGAGGCCGCGGCGCCCGGGATGGTGGCGGAGCGCATCGACACCGACGTACGGGCGGCGCTCGCACAGGCCGCCGACGACCCGACGAAGCTGACCGACGGGCAGGCCCTGGCGCTGCTCCATGCGGACGGTCCGGCGCTGGACGCGCTGTGCCGGATCGCGGACGACCTGCGGAAGTCGGTCGTCGGGGACGAGGTCACCTACATCGTCACGCGGAACATCAACTTCACCAACGTCTGCTACACCGGCTGCCGCTTCTGCGCCTTCGCGCAGCGCCGCACCGACGCCGACGCGTACACGCTCTCCCTGGACCAGGTCGCGGACCGCGCCGCCCAGGCGTGGGACGTGGGCGCGGTCGAGGTGTGCATGCAGGGCGGCATCCACCCGGACCTGCCGGGGACGGCGTACTTCGACATCGCGCGGGCGGTGAAGGAGCGGGTCCCGGGCATGCACGTGCACGCCTTCTCGCCGATGGAGGTCGTCAACGGCGCGACGCGCACGGGGATGTCCGTACGGGAGTGGCTGACGGCCGCCAAGGAGGCCGGGCTGGACTCCATCCCGGGCACGGCGGCGGAGATCCTGGACGACGAGGTGCGCTGGGTCCTGACCAAGGGGAAGCTGCCGACGGCGGACTGGATCGACGTCGTGACGACCGCGCACGAGCTGGGCATCCGGTCCTCGTCGACGATGATGTACGGGCACGTGGACCAGCCCCGGCACTGGCTCGGCCACTTCCGCACGCTGGCCCGCATCCAGGAGCGGACGGGGGGCTTCACGGAGTTCGTGACGCTGCCGTTCATCCACACCAACGCGCCCGTCTACCTGGCGGGCATCGCCCGCCCCGGGCCGACCGCGCGGGACAACCGGGCGGTGACGGCGATGGCCCGCATCCTGCTGCACCCGCACATCACCAACATCCAGACGAGCTGGGTGAAGCTGGGCTCGGAGGGCGCGGCCGAGATGCTGCGGTCCGGGGCGAACGACCTGGGCGGCACCCTGATGGAGGAGACGATCTCGCGGATGGCGGGGTCGAGCTACGGGTCGTACAAGTCGGTGCGGGACCTGATCGCCGTCGCGGAGGCGGCCGGGCGGCCCGCGAGGGCCCGTACGACGCTGTACGGGGAGGTCCCCCGGGAGCGGCAGGACGCGGCGCGCGCGTCGGACGGGCACCTGCCGGAGCTGCTGCCGGTACTGGAGTGACGGGGGCGGGCGGGGCCGGGGGCGGGCGGGGCGGGCGTCGAGTGCCGGATGAACGCGGCGTGGCCGGAATCGGTCGCCTCGGCGGCGGTGGCCGGAAGTCGCCGGATTCCGGCCGATCTCCGCGCAGCGGGGGACCGCTTGACGTGGTCCCTCCGAATTCGATCGAAGCTGTCAACTACAGTGCGGTTTCGCATGCGCGGCTGGACGGTTGGGTGACGGGGGCACGGTGCCGGGGATGGACGAACTGATCGGTACGAGCCAGGGCCCTGCGGGCGGCGGCACGGACGCGCCCGAGCGGGGCCCCGCGGGCATGCCGCCCGGCGGTCCCCTCCAACACCTCGCGCCCGTCCCCGGGACACCCCCGGACCGGCAACCCGCACCCGACCCCCACCAGCTCCCCGCCCCCGCCCCGAACGCCCCCGGCACCCCGGCGGGACACTCTCCCGGCACCCCCGCGGTCCACGGCCCCGGGGCCCCCGCGGCCCCCAGCCCCGATGCCCACCCGGCCCCGGCCCCCGGCATCCCCGAGGGTCACGGCGCCCCGGGGGGTCCCGGCACCCCGGCGGGCCACACTCCCGGCACCCCCACGGGCCACGGCACCCATCCGGCCCCCGCCCCCGGCACCCCCGCGGTCCACGGTCCCGGGGCCCGGGTGGGCCACGGCACCCCCGCGGGCCACACCCCCGGCATCCCCGCGGTCCACGGTCCCGGGGCCCCCGCGGCCCACACCCCCGGTGCCCCCGCGGGCCCCGGCCACGCCGGGGGCGCGTACCCGCTCGGTGCGGCGGCCGCGGGCCCGGGCCGGCCCGCCGGGCCGGAAGGGCGCGGCACGAACCAGCCGCCCGCCTGCCCGGCCCCGGCCGGCGGGGCCGCGCGGGCGCAGGCGGGCTCCGCCGGGGCCGAGCGGACGCTCGGGCGGGGGATCGTCACCGGGCTGTGGGGACGGGTCGAGCAGCAGGACTTCCGCAGCCGGGTCCGCGGCACCCTCCTCGGCGCCGCCATCGGCGACGCCCTCGGGGCTCCCGTGGCCGGGCACACGCTCACCGGCATCCGCGACGCCCACGGCCCGGCGGGCCTGACCGGGCCCGTCCCCGCCGGGGGCCGCCGCGGAGCCGTCACCGCCGCCACCCAGCTCACCCTCTTCACCGTGGACGGCCTGATACGCGCCCACGTCCGCCGGGACACCGGCGCCTGGCACCCGCCCACCGACCTCCACCGCGCCTACCTGCGCTGGGCCGCCACCCAGCACGACTGGGGCCCGGACGAGCGCCGCGCGGACAACGGCTGGCTCGCGCGGGAGGAGTGGCTCTACGCCCGCCGCTCCCCCGACCGCGCCTGCCTGACCGGCTTCGCCGACGACGTCCTGGGCACCCTGGAGCACCCCAAGAACCCCGGCGCCCGCAGCGCCGCCGCCGCGACCCGCTCCGCCCCCTTCGGCCTGCTCGTCGGCTGGGAGCCGGCCCTCGTCCTCCAGCTCGCCGTCGAATGCGCCGCGCAGAGCCACGGCCACCCCGCCGGCTACCTCGCCGCCGGGGCCCACGCCGTCATCGTCCACGGCCTGATCCGCGGCGACTCCCTGGACTCCGCCGTCCAGCGCGCCCTCGGCCTGCTGGGCGCCCGCCCGGGCCACCAGCCCGTCACCGACGCCCTCCAGCGCGCGATGGCCGCCGTCACCCGGGGCGCTCCCGGCCCGGAGGTCGTCGAGGCCCTCTCCCCCGCCTCCCCCGGTGCGGGCCACGGCCGCGGCCACAGCCCCGGCGCCGAGGAGGTGCTCGCCGTCGCCGTCTACTGCGCCCTCGTCGCCGAGGACGTCCCGCACGGCCTGCGCCTCGCCGTCAACCACGGCGGCGACTCCGCCGCGGCCGGCGCCCTGTGCGGAGCCCTGCTCGGCGCCCAGCACGGCGAGACGGCCCTCCCGGCCGCCTGGCTCGCCGAGTTGGAGGGCCGCGCCGCGGTCCTGGAGATCGCGGACGACTTCGCCCTGGAGCTGACCCAGGGCCCCTCCCTGCACGGCCCCGCCCTCGCCGCCCCGGGCTGGCTGGCCCGCTACCCGCGCGGCTGACCGCAGGCGGGAGCGAGCGCACGCCGCCCCCGCGCAGCGGCTCCGGAACCGTCCTGACGCACCCTCAACAATCGCGGCCCGAGCCCGTACCGTTGCGTTTCCGACGTCCCGGAGGTGCCCACAGCCATGCGGATCGCCACGACCATCTTCCTCACCGACCGCACCGTCTCGCCCGTCCGTCTCGCCCGCAGTCTGGAGGAGCGCGGATTCTCCGGCCTCTACCTCCCCGAGCACACGCACATCCCGGTCGCCCGCGACACCCCCGCCCCCATGGGCGGCGAGCTCCCCGAGATGTACGGGCGGACCCTCGACCCCTTCGTGGCCCTCGCGCAGGCCTCCGCCGTGACCGAGCGGCTGCACCTCGGCACCGGCATCACGCTGGTCGCCCAGCACGACCCGATCGACCTGGCGAAGCAGGTCGCCACGCTGGACCACCTCTCCGGCGGCCGCGTCACCCTCGGCATCGGCTACGGATGGAACGTCGAGGAGGCCGCCGACCACGGCGTCGAGTGGCGCACCCGGCGCGAGCTGGTCCGCGACCGGATGGCGCTGATGCGCACCCTGTGGGCGCCCGAACCGACGGCGTACGTCGGCGGGTTCTCCTCCGTCCGGGCCAGCTCCGCCCATCCCAAGCCCGTGCAGGCGCCCCGCGAGCTGGGCCCCGGCGTCCCGCTGTACGGCCCCCGCACCCTGATCGGCGGCCAGGCCGGGCCGAAGCTCTTCGCCGCCATCGCCGACCACGCCGACGGCTGGCTGCCCATCGGCGGCGGCGGCCTCACCGAGTCGCTCCCGGTGCTGCGCCAGGTCTGGGAGACCGCCGGGCGCGACCCGAAGTCCCTCCAGGTGGTCCCGTACGCGGTCCAGCCCAGCCCCGGCAAGATCGGCCACTACGCGGACCTCGGCATCGAGGAGGTCGTCCTCCAGCTCCCCTCCGCCCCGGAGCCCGAGGTCCTGCGCGCCCTGGACGCCTTCGCCCGGTACCTCTGACCCGCCGGCCCCGGGGAAGAAATACGGGTGCGCCCGGACGCGCCGCACGGCCGCCTGCTCGACCGGGTCGCCTACCTCGTCGGCGCGTCCGCGCCGTCCACCCAGGCCGGACCACGACCGCCGCCGCCCACCTCGGCGTGCCCTTCCACTGCGGCGGCCCGGACGAGCCCGGCTACGAAGCCCCCCGCTGGCGGACCCTGCCCGGCTGACCGGTCCGCCAGCGGCAGTTCGGCCCAGACCGTCTTGCCGACCAGCCGGTCCACGACCCCCCAGCCGGCCGCGAGGGCCTCCACGATGCGCATCCCGTGCCCGGACTCGGCCTGCTCCGTGTACGGCCCGACGGCAGGCCGGCGGTCGGCGCGCGCGTCGGACACCTCGATCCGCAGCACGGCGTCCATGAGGATCAGCCGCAGCTCGAAGTCCCGCCCGGGGACCCGCCCGTGCAGGACGGCGTTGGCGGCCAGCTCCGCGATGAGCAGCCCGGCATCGGCGGCCAGCCGGGTCGTCCCCGGGATACCCCAGTCGTGCAGCTCGTAGAGGGCCAGTTGGCGCGCGAGTCGGGCACCACGGCGGGTGGCACTGAAACGCTCAGTGAACATGCGTACGAGGGCCCCGCTGGGCCCCGAAGGTGCGGTCATGGGCTCAACATGGCGCGTGAACAGGGCCGTTCAACACCACCGCAACTCGTACAAACCAACTGTACGAGTCACCTCCCTGGACACGCGGAGTCACGGCGCGTCACCCTTTCCTCGGGGAGGTGACCGCCATGGTGCGTACCGACGACAGCGGTGACGGCGAGGTCGAGCCCGATGACAACCTGCGCTGCTTCGGCGAGACGGTCAAGGCCTCGCGCAGACGGGCCGGCCTGACGCAGGAGCAGCTGGCGCCGCTGATCGGCTACTCCGTGCAGTACGTCGGCTCGGTCGAGCAGGGCCGCCGCCACCCGTCGCAGAAGTTCGTCAACAAGACGGAGGCGGTGCTGGACTCCTTCGGTGTCATCGGCATCGCGGCGAAGCAGTTGACGCGGCGGCGCGGGCTGGCGTCCTGGTTCCGGCGGTGGGCCGAGCTGGAGGAGGGGGCGGTCACCCTCAACACGTACGAATGCCGGTCCGTACCGGGGCTGCTCCAGCCGGAGTCGTACGCCCGGGCTCTGATCGACAACGTCCCGCCCCTGGCGACCCCCGAGGAGGCCGAGGCCCGGATCACGGCCCGCACGGAACGCCAGAGGCTGCTGCTCCGCACCCCGTACGTCCTCTTCAGCTTCATCATCGAGCAGGCGCTGATCGAGCGGCGGACGGGCGGCACGGAGGTCACGCGGGAGCTGATCGACCGGCTCCTGGCGTGCGGGGAGCTGCCGAACGTCGACGTCCAGATCATGCCGCTGGTCCAGCCGGTCCATGCGGGCACGGACGGACCTTTCCAGCTCCTGGAGACCAACGAACACGAGTGGCTCGGCTACAGCGAGGGACAGCAGTCGGGCTTGGTGATCTCAGACCCGAAAGACATCAGCCTCCTCCACCAGCGGTATGCCAAACTTCGCATTCAGGCCCTCAATCCGGCGGAAAGCGCCGACCTGTTGATGCGAATGCGAGGCTCCCTGTGAACGGCTCCCCGTTGCGGTGGTTCAAGAGCAGCTACAGCGGCAGCCAGGGCGACAGCTGCGTCGAAGTCGCTCTCTCCTGGAACAAGTCCACCTACAGCAGCGGTGACGGCGACAACTGCGTCGAAGTCGCCGCCTGCGCCGACGCCGTGCACGTCCGGGACTCCAAGGTGACGGACGGTCCCGAGCTGGCGGTGGCCCCCCGCACCTGGACCGCCTTCGTGAGCGGGGTCGCGTCCGGGCGGCGCTGACCGGTCAGGACAGGATCTCGATGTACCCGTCCGTTCCGTGCACGCGAATCCGCTGGCCGTCCCGGATCAGCAGGGTGGCCCGCTCCACGCCCACGACGGCCGGCAGGCCGTACTCCCGGGCGATCACCGCGCCGTGGGTCATCAGGCCGCCCACCTCCGTCACCAGGCCCGCGATCCCGACGAACAGCGGCGACCAGCTGGGGTCCGTGAAGGCCGTGACCAGGATGTCGCCCGCTTCGAGATCGGCCTCCGCCATGTCGAGGATGACGCGGGCCCGTCCCTCGACGGTCCCGGCGGAGACCGGTACGCCGACCAGGGCGCCGGCCGGCACGTCGTCGCGCCGGTACGCCCCGGTGACGACCTCGCCGTCCGAGGTGAGCACCCGGGGCGGTGTGAGCGCGTGGTACGAGCGGAACGCCTCCTTGCGCTCCCGGACGAGCCCGTCGTCGACCCGCTGCGCGCGCACGGCCTCGTGGAGTTCCTGGAAGGTGAGGTAGAAGACGTCCTCCGGCTCGGCGAGCACGCCGGCCCGCACGAGACGCCCGGCTTCCTCCAGCAGGGCCTGCTTGTAGAGGAAGGAGCGGCTGACGATGCCGTACTTCGGGTACTCCCGGTACCCGATGAAGGTCCTGACCCGGTCGATCATCCGCTTGGTCTCGTCGGCCTTGCGGTCCCCGTCCGGCAGGGCCCGCACGCGGGACAGCACGTCCTCCTCCATCCGCTGCGCCTTCTGCCGCCCCTGTTCGAAGCGGCGCTGCGCGGCGCCCGGTGCGAAGTTCCTGACGTTGTCGAGGATCGCGGGCACGAGCGTGCCGGGGCGCTCGCGCCAGCGCGGCCTCGTGATGTCGATCTCGCCGACGCAGCGCATGCCGTACCGGTCGAGGTAGCCCTCGATGGCGTCGCGCGCCTCGCGCCCGCCCGGGACCTTGGCCAGCTCGTCCAGGAAGCCGTCGTCCTCGACGCCCGCCAGGAACGCCACCGCCTCCGGGTGCCGGCGGATCACGTCGGCGACGTCGAGCAGTGCCAGTCCCATCTCCGACGTGATGTTGTCGGGAGCGGACAGCGTGAGCGTGTCGGCGGCGTTCTTCTCGCCCAGCCACTCCTGGAGCGTCTCGTTCAGCCACCACGTGGCGTCCATCCCCGCCATGATCGCCTGCATGCTCAGCGGATCTGCGAGGACCCGCTTGTGCTCCTCGAAGGCCTCCAGCAGGAAGTCGAAGAGCGCCGGTCCGCTCTTGGACCGGATGTCGCGCTCCAGGGCGGCGATGGAGGCCCGGCTGCGCTCGATCAGCGCGGTGACGACGGCCGGGTCGGTCGGGAGGGGTGCGGGCGGGGCGGGCGGCCCGCCGGCCGGCGGGCCGGGGGGAGCGGTGTCCGGGAGCGACGGGACGAAGTCGTCGCGGTCGAGGACGGTCTCCAGCGCGTCCCTGACCAGCGGATCGGCCTTCCCCAGGGCGTCCAGGAGGCCGGCGCGGCTCGCGGGCGAGGCGAGGCGCGGGGTGACGTCGACGAACAGCCTTCCGCCGGCCTCGCACATCGGCACCAGGGCCGTCAGCTGCCACACGGAGAGCCCCAGGGGCTTCATGGGGTCGGTCATCATCTGGCCGTGGCCGACGGAGACGTAGACGTGGTTCTCCCGGTCGCCCGTCTCGGGGACGGGGAACAGCGTCGTGATCGGCCGGCTCTGGACGATCTGGAATTCGCCGTCGGCCAGGCACCATTCGATGTCCTGCGGGCTGCCGAAGTGCGCTTCGATCCGCCGTCCGAGCTGTACGAGCCGTACGGCCTGCGCATCCGTCAGCGCCGGCTCCTCCTGCCGCCGGGCGTCGATCACCACTTCCTGCGTACCGCCGCCCGGCAGGGCCTGGACGGCGCGCTGCTTGGCGGCGATCGTCCTCGCGACGACCGCGCCGTCGCGCACCGTGAAGACGTCCGGGTTCACCAGGCCGGAGACGAAGGCCTCGCCGAGGCCGAAGCCGGCGTCCACGGTGGCGACCTTCCGGTTGCCCGTGACGGGGTCGGCGGTGAACAGGATGCCGGCCGCGTCCGGGAAGACCATCTGCTGTACGACCACGGCCATGTGGACCGTACGGTGGTCGATGCCCTGGCGCCGGCGGTAGATCACGGCCCGCTCGGTGAACAGCGAGGCCCAGCAGCGGCTGACGTGCCGCAGGACCGCCTCCGGCCCCATGACGTTCAGGTACGTGTCCTGCTGCCCGGCGAAGGAGGCCGTCGGCAGGTCCTCCGCCGTCGCGCTGGAGCGGACGGCGCAGGCGGTCTGCCCGCCGAGGCGGGCGAGCGCGCCGGTGATCGCGGCCGCGAGGTCGTCCGGGACGGGGAACCCTTCGACGGTCCGGCGGATCTCCGCGCTGAGCGTGCGGATCGCCTCCCGGTCGTCCGGGTCCACGCGCGACAGCCGGTCGAGCAGGCCGTCGATCGACGCCGCCCCGGCCATGACCCGCCGGAAGGCGTCCGTCGTCACGCAGAATCCGCCCGGCACGCGGACGCCCGCCATCCGCGACAGGGCGCCCAGGTGGGCGCCCTTGCCGCCGACGAGCGCGACCTGGGTCGCGTCGACCTCGTGCAGATCCAGCACGTACTGCTCACGCATGGTGGAAGCCCCGATTTCCGCAGGTGGTGGCACAGATCGACGATTCTGCGTCACGACCGGGGCCTTGCGGCAAGCCCCCTGACGGGCTATAACTTGAGAGCGGCAAGGAGAGCTCCTCTCCTTGCCTTTGTCGTTTCCGGCGACGTGGGCCCCGTCTAGGCTTCCACCATGATCATCCATGCCGGTACCCACGTCCGCGTCGCCCGCCCGTCCCTCGACCTGGACGCCGCCGAGCGGTTCTACGTGCAGGGGCTCGGGCTCGACGTGCAGTGGCGCAGCACCGGCGGCGGTCCCGGGGAGCACGACCTGCTGATGGTGGGTCCGGCCGGGGGCGGGTGGCACTTCGAGCTGACCCGGGACGCGCAGGACCCGGTGGCGCCCGCGCCGACCGCGGACGATCTGTTCGTGGTGTACCTGGGGGAGCCGCCGGCCGAGGCCCTCGTCCGGCGGCTCGTGGAGCACGGCGGGACCCGCGTCGCCTCCCACAACCCGTACTGGGACGAGCACGGCGTCACGGTCGCCGACCCCGACGGCTACCGCCTCGTCCTGTGCTCCCGCACCTGGGGCTAGGTTGCCGTGCTCCGTCGGCCGGTCGGCCGTCGGGCGGGGCTCTCAGCCGACCTGGGGGGCCTTCGGGAGGCCCGCCGCGAGGGCGCCGCCGGCGCCGGCGAGGGAGCTGTCCATGGCGCCCGTTGCGGACCCGGCCGCGGAACCGGTGACCTCGACGGCCGTCTTCGTGTCCTGGATCGCCTGCCCGGGGTGGTCGACGATGTCGGTGACGCGCTGCGTGATCGGCGGCCCCTGGATGGCGGGCTCGTCGGCGGCGTGGGCGGCGACGGGGGTGAGGGCGAGGGCGGCGCCGCCGGTGAGGACCAGGGCGGACAGGGTGCGCTTCATGGCGTTCATGCCCGGCCCAACGACCCGCCCGCTCCCCGGGTCACCGGTCGGCCCCGCATTCCGCGCATGGCCCCCACCGGCCCCGGCCACGTCCTCAGTACGGCAGCCCGGCCTCCTGCGCGGCTTCGGCGATGCGTCGGCGCCCTTCCCTGCGGCGCCCGCGCCGCTCCTGGAAGGCAAGCACGTCCGCGAGCCGCGGGAGGCGACGACCGCCCGGCAGACGGTCCGACGGGATGTCGCCCGAGTCCAGCAGTCGAGCCGTGAACGGACGGGAGAGACCCAGCACCTCCGCCGTCTCGGCCGGCGTCAGACGGGCCTCCTCCGCGAGCACGCGCCTACACGGCACCGCCACCTCCTCTCGCCAGTGCGCCATCGCAGAACGGCGGCGCGGGAACGGTCAGCCGAGTACGTACTGTTCGTCCCCGAACTCGGCAACGATCTTCAGCTTGCCGCCGAGGGCGCGGACGTAGGCGGCCAGTGTTTCGACCTCGCTGCGCTCCAGTTCGCCGTTCTCGCGGGATCCCCGCGCTTGGGTGACTCCCATGGCTTCGGCCACCTGCACCTGGGTCGTGTGCTGTCGCTTGCGGACCTCCGCCAAGCGGTGGGCGCGGACCGCCGCGATCATCTCCGCCGCACCGCGGTCGATCTCGGCCTGCTCGGCGGGGGAGAACTCGAACTCCTCGACGAGGTCGTCCCAGCGGGCGGCGGCCTTGGCTCGGCCGCCCTGCGCCGGGCCTTGGTGCTGGCTCACGGCGTGCCCTTCTGCCCGGCGACGGGGATCGCGGTGCGCTACCCACCCTGCCACTTGCCGGCCGTTCCCCGCAGGCGAAGGCGTACGCAACGCCCCCGGCCCCGGATCGGGGATCGATCCGGGGCCGGGGGTGGCGACTCAGCCGTGGGGCGGGGGCGGGAGGGGTCAGTCCTCGACCACCAGGGCCGGGGTGGACTTCGTCAGGACCTGGCCGCGGAAGAAGGCCGGGCTGCGGCGCTCGGTGACGAACATGACGACCAGGCCGAGGGCCAGCAGGCCGACGCCGATGACGAACACGCTGCCGACGCCGAGGACGGTGGAACCGGAGCCGTAGGAGGGGTTCCACATGTCGATCAGCGTCTTGCAGAAGACCGCCGCCAGCAGCAGGCCGCCCAGGACCGGGAAGACGCCCTTGAAGAACAGGTCGCGCGCGGAGCGGCGCAGCTCGGTGCGGAAGTACCAGGCACAGGCGAAGGCCGTCAGCGAGTAGTAGAAGCAGATCATCAGGCCGAGGGCGAAGATCGTGTCGGTGAGGACGTTCTCGCTGAGCAGGGTCATCACCGTGTAGAAGACGCCGGTCGCGACGCCCGCCATGACGGTGGCGCGACCCGGGGTCTTGAACCTGGGGTGGACCTTGGCGTAGGCGGGCGGCAGGGCCTCGTAGGTCGACATGGCCAGGACCGTGCGGGCCACCGGGATGAAGGTGGTCTGCAGGGACGCGGCGGCGGAGGCCAGGACCGCGACGAAGAGCAGGATGCCGAGCATCGGGCCCATGACCGGGCCGGCGAGGGCGGCGAAGACGTTGCCGGAGGTCTCCTCGTTGGCCAGGCCGAGGCCCTCGCCGCCGGAGCCGACGGCCATCTGGGCGGCGACGCCGGTGGCCAGGTAGGAGCCGACGAGGACCACCATGGCGATGAGCGAGGCGCGCCCGGGGGTCTTGGCGGAGCCGGTGGTCTCCTCGTTGGTGGCCAGGCAGGCGTCCCAGCCCCAGTACATGAAGATCGAGAGGGAGAGTCCGGCGGTGAAGGCCGCCATGGACTCGACCGCGAAGGGGTTCATCCAGGACCAGGAGAAGTCCAGGCCGGTGTCGAAGCTGCCGGCGGAGGCCTTCTGGAAGGCCATCGCGACGAAGAGGGCGAGGACCACGAGCTGGAGGCCGACGAGGGCGTACTGGACGCCCTTGGTGGCGGTCATGCCGCGGTAGCTGATGGCGGTCGCGACGGCGATCAGGGTGAGGCAGGTGGCGATGTGGACGAGCTTGTTGTCGTCGAGGGCGGCGATCGAGGCGTTGCCGGTGATCTCGCCCGCCAGCAGCCAGAAGTAGGAGGTGGCGACCCCGGCCAGGTTGGACAGCACGATGATCGTGGCGATCACCAGGCCCCAGCCGCACATCCAGCCGATCCGCGGGCCGAAGGCCTTGACGGTCCAGGTGAAGGAGGTGCCGCAGTCCGGCATGGCCTTGTTGAGCTCCCGGTACGCGAAGGCGACCAGCAGCATCGGGAGGAAGCCGGCGAGGAAGACCGCCGGCATCTGGACGCCGACCTCGCCGGCGGTGGAGCCGAGGGTCGAGGTCAGGCAGTAGACGGGGGCGACGGTGGAGATGCCGATGACGGCGCTGCCCACCAGTCCGACGGACCCCTTGCCGAGGCCCTTGCCGCGCACATCGCCTTCGGCGACGCCGCTTACCGTGTCTCCGACCTGAGGCCGGACGTCCAGCTGAGTCATGGGTCAGGACGTTAGAGGGTGCGGTTTCCTCATCCGGAGGGCTTAAGTCCAGTACTCCACAGGGCTAAAATCCTTCGAATCGCGGCAGTGACTTCGTTCACACTCCCGCAATACAAGGTTCACTCAGACATCCATTCATGGTTCGAAAGGCACGCTGCCCAACCTTCCGGAATGCGGAAACCGCAGGCGTGTCCGTTTCGCCCCATTCCAAACTTTCCCGTGCCAATTTCAGGGGCGCCCGAAACCCGGGCCCGGTCCGCCAGACTGGCCCCATGCCCACAGCCGACGAGCTCCTCAGCGCGGATACCGTCAGTAACCTGGCCCGGTTGCTCGCCCACGCGGCCCGCAGACCCGACTCCCCGGCGCTCCGCGCCCGCGCCGCGACCCTCGGCGGCCTCGCCTTCAGCGGACGCGTCGCCGCCGTCCGCGACGCCGTCCTCGCCGACCTCCCGGCGGACTGGCCGGCCTTCGAGGCCGTCCTGCGCACCGCCCTGGAGGACCCCGGCTTCACCGGCTGGATGACGTTCCCCGTGAACGAGGCCGTCGGCGTCCGCGGGCTCGCGGCCTTCGAGCCGGGCCTGGCGCTCCTGCGCGACCTCACGCCCCGGCTGACCGCCGAATCCGCTGTACGCCCCTTCCTGCGCGCCGATCCCGCCCGCGCCCTCGCCGTGGTCGAGGGCTGGACCGGGGACCCCGACCCGCACGTGCGGCGCCTGGTCAGCGAGGGCACCCGGCCGCGCCTGCCGTGGGCGCCGCAGCTGCCCGCGTTCATCGCGGACCCCCGGCCGGCCGTGCCCCTGCTCGACGCCCTGCACCGCGACGGGTCCGAGTACGTCCGCCGCTCCGTGGCCAACCACCTCAACGACATCAGCCGCGACCACCCCGCGCTCGCCGTGGAGATCGCCGCGAAGTGGCGCACGGACCCCGCCCCCACGACGGATCGCGTCGTCCGGCACGGACTGCGCACCCTGGTCAAGGCAGGCCGGCCCGACGCGCTCACCCTGCTCGGCCACTCCCCCGACGTCGAGGTCAGCGTGCACGGCCCCGTCGTCACCACCCCGCACGTCGCCGTCGGGGAGTACCTGGTCTTCGACTACGCGATCACCCACGCCGGCGCGCTACCCGCCGAACTGGTCGTCGACTACGTGGTCCAGCACGTCAAGGCCAACGGTGCCCGCACCCCGAAGGTCTTCAAGCTCACGACCCGCAGCATGGCCCCCGGCGAGACCCTCACCGGCACCAAGCGGCACTCCTTCAAGCCGATCACCACCCGCCGCTACCACTCCGGCGAGCACCTGGTGCAGCTCCAGGTCAACGGCCGGGTGCGGGGCGAGGCCGCCTTCACCCTCGACGCCGCCCCCTGACCCCGCCCCCTGACCCCGCCCCCTGACCCCGCCCCCCGCCCCCGTGCCCCGGCGGGGGCGGGGGACGGGGGCGGGGCCCCGGCCCACGGGGGTTCAGGCCGTCCAGACGATCGACTGCACCTCGCTGTAGGCGTGCAGGGCGTACGAGCCGACGTCCCGGCCCACGCCCGACCGCTTGAAACCGCCGAACGGCGCCTCCATGTTCCGGCCGATGGTGTTCACGCCCACCCCGCCCGACCGCAGCCGCCGCGCCACCCGGAAGGCGCGCGCCGGGTCCCCGGACCAGACGTAGCTGATCAGCCCGAAGTCGCTGTCGTTGGCCAGGTCCACGGCCTCCTCCTCGCCGCCGTCGAAGGGGACGACCACGACCACCGGGCCGAAGATCTCCTCCCGTACCACCCGCATGTCGCGGGTGCAGTCCACCAGCAGGGTCGGCGCCACGTAGAAGCCGCGGCCGTCGCCCACCACCGGGCGCTCCCCGCCGAAGGCGATCCGCGCGCCCTCCTTGCGGCCCAGCTCGACGTACGACTCCACCCGGTCGCGGTGCGCCGCCGAGATGACCGGGCCCACCACCGTGCCGCGCACCGCCGGGTCGCCCACCTGCATGAAGGTGAGGTAGCCGGTGAGCTTCTCGACCAGCTGGTCGTAGACCGCGCGGTGCGCGATCACCCGCGTCGGCGCCGTGCAGATCTGCCCCGAGTAGAAGGAGAAGGTCGTCCCGATGCCCAGTACCGCCGCGTCCAGGTCGGCGTCCTCGAAGACCAGCGCGGCGCCCTTGCCGCCCAGCTCCATCAGCTGCCGCTTCATCGTCCGGCCGCAGACCTCGGCGATGCGCTGGCCGACGCCCGTGGAGCCGGTGAAGGACACCATGTCCACGTCCGGGGAGTCCACCGCGGCCTCGCCGACCTCCACCGAGGTGCCCGAGACCACGTTCACCACGCCCGCCGGGACCCCGGCCTCGTCGAGCGCCTGCGCCATCCGGAACACCGACAGCGGGTCCTGCGGGGCCGGTTTGACCACCACCGTGTTGCCCATGGCCAGGGCCGGGGCGACCTTGCCCGCCGGATTCGCCCACGGGTTGTTGTAGGAGGTGATGCAGGTGACGACGCCGACCGGCTGGCGCACCTCCAGCGCTCCCAGCACGCTCGCCCGCCCCATCGGTCCGGCCTGCGTGACCTGCGGCGGCAGCCCCCGCTCCACCGGCTCCAGGGCGCCCTTCGCGTACCGCCGGAAGCGGGCCACCCCGACGCCGACCTGCATGGCGCGGGCGATGCCGGTCGGCGCGCCCGACTCCTGCCGGGCGAGCTCGGACCAGGGCTCGTACTCGCGCTGGATGATGTCGGCGGCCCGGTCCAGGATCGCCGCCCGCTCCTCGGGCGGCGTGCGGGACCAGGCCTCGAAGGCACCGGCCGCGGCCCGCGCCGCCTCCTGGACCTGGCCGCGCGAGGCCTCGGGAGCGAGCCCGACGACCGACTCGTCGGCCGGGTTGACGATTTCGTAGTGGCCGCCCGCCGGCTCCACCCACTCCCCGCCGATGTAGAGCCGCTGGGGCGCCCGGCCGCTCATCGCGTGCTCACCGTCCTCGTGTCGCGGCCCGACCGCAGCACGATGCCCGGGACCGCGCCCGTCACCTCGTCGTCGCGGATGGTCTCCACCCCGTTGACCCGCACCGACACGATCCCGACGGCCCGCGCGTCCAGGCGCGGGCTGTCCCCGGGGAGGTCGTGCACGAGCGTCGCCGGTCCGGCCTCGATCCGCTCCGGATCGAAGAGGACCAGGTCCGCGTGGTAGCCCTCGGCGATCCGGCCCCGCTCGCGCAGCCCGAAGAGCCGCGCCGGATCGTCGGTGAGCATCTTCACCGCCTGCTCCAGCGGGACGAGCCTGCGGCCGCGCAGGCAGTCGCCGAGGAAGCGGGTGGTGTACGGGGCTCCGCACATGCGGTCCAGGTGCGCGCCGGCGTCGGAGCCGCCGAGCATGACGTCCTCGTGCTGCCAGGTCTCCCGGCGCAGCGCCCAGCTCGCCGGATCGTTGTCGGTGGGCATCGGCCACAGCACCGTGCGCAGGTCGTCGTTGGCGCAGATCTCCACCAGGCAGTGGAAGGCGTCCTGGCCGCGCTCGGCGGCGATGTCGTTCACGACCCGCCCGGAGAGGCCGTCGTTCTCCTTGCTGTACGTGTCGCCGATGACGTACCGCCCGAAGGTGGCGAGGCGGCGGAAGACGCCGGCCTCCTTGCTGTCCGCGCGGCGCAGCATCTCGGCCCGCACGTCCGCGTCGCGGAGCTTCGCGATCCGCTCGGGGACGGGCAGGGCGAGGACCTCGCCCCAGCCGGGGATGAGGTTGAGCGCGCAGAAGGTGCCGAGCGACATGTTCATGGGGGTGAGGATCGGCATGGTGAGCGCGACGATCCGGCCGCCGGCCCGGCGGGCGCGCTCGCTGGGGACCAGCTGGCGCGGGACCCGCTCGGGGACGGAGGCGTCGATGGTGAGGACGTTCCAGTTCAGGGGCCGTCCGGCCGTCGCGCTCATCTCGACGAGGAGGTCGATCTCCCCGTCGGAGAACTGGTCGAGGCAGCCCGCGACGATGGCTTCGAGCTGGGTGCCCTCGTGTTCGGCGACCGCCCGGGAGAGGGCGAGCAGTTCCTCCGGCTTCGCGTGCCGGGAGGCGACCGGGTCGCCGGCGCCGTCGGAGTGGGTGGAGGACTGGGTGGTGGACAGGCCCCAGGCTCCGGCGTCCATGGCGTCGTGGAAGAGGGCGAGCATCTCGTCCATCTGCTCGGCGGTGGGCTGTCCGCCGACGGCCGCCTCGCCCATGACGTGGCGGCGCAGGGCGCAGTGGCCGACCATGAACCCGGCGTTGACGGCGATCCGGCCGTCGAGGGCGTCGAGGTACTCCCCGAAGGTGGACCAGCTCCAGTCGACGCCCTCTTCGAGGGCCTTGAGGGCCATGCCCTCGACCTTGCTCATCATGCGGCGGGTGTAGTCGGCGTCCTCGGGGCGCGCCGGGTTCAGGGGGGCCAGGGTGAAGCCGCAGTTGCCGCCCGCGACGGTGGTGACGCCGTGGTTCATGGAGGGCGTGGCGTACGGGTCCCAGAAGAGCTGGGCGTCGTAGTGCGTGTGCGGGTCGACGAAGCCGGGCGCCAGCACGAGGCCGGTGGCGTCCTCGCCGGTGCGGGCCTGTTCGGTGACGGTGCCGGGGTCGCCGATGGCGACGATCCGGCCGTCCCGGATGCCGACGTCGGCGACGCGCGCGGGCGCGCCGGTCCCGTCGACGACGGTAGCGCCCTTGATCAGGTGGTCGAGCATGACGTCCCTTCTGCCGGTGTTCGGGTAGCGGGCCGTGTCCCCGGGCTGCGGCCGCCCTTTGCCTTCCGGCAGTCCAGGCGCACCCGCGGGCGGCATCAGCCGAAAATCCAGCCCCTCCGGCGTGTGAGGAGCGGGGGTACGGGGGCGGAGCCCCCGCAGCGGCGCCGCACCCGTGCGTGGACGCCGGGCCCCCGGCCGGAGGCCGCCGGGCCGGCCGCGGCCCTGGGGCGGCCTCCGGCCGGGGACGGTTCGGGGCAGCGGTCCGGGAAGACGCCGCCCCGTTCCCCCGCCGGGTCAGGCGGCCTGGCGGAAGCGGGTCGTGCGGTGGACCGGGTCGGTGTCGATGTGCGGGATCACGTGCTCGCCGATGAGCTTGATGGTGGTGAGCGTGTCCTCGGGCGAGACGCCGGTCGGCAGGCCGAAGGAGAGCTGGTCGGCGCCGGCCTGCTCCCAGCGCTTGCACTGGGCGCGCACCTCGGACGGGTCGCCGCAGATCAGGAGCTCCTCGGCGATCAGCAGCTCGATGATCTCCGCGTTGTACTCCGGCAGCAGCTCGGGCCACTGCGGGATCGCCTCGGGCCGCGGGAAGGTGTCGTGGTAGCGGAAGACCAGCGACTGGAAGCGGTTCATGTGGGCGTTGACGGCGATCTCCACGGCCTTGTCGTGGGTCTCGGCGCAGATCGCGGTGGAGGTGACCATGACGTTGTCGTTGACGAAGGCGCCGATGGCCTTCGCCTCCTGGACGGCCGTCTTGTACTGCTCCAGCACCCACTCCATGTCGGAGACCTTCTGCACGCTGAAGCCCAGCACGCCGAGGCCCTTCCTCGCCGCCATCGCGTACGAGGAGGGGGAGCCGGCGGCGTACCACATCGCCGGGTGGGCCTTGCCGTACGGCTTGGGGAAGATCTTCCGCGGCGGCAGCGACCAGTGCTTGCCCTGGAACCCCTCGTACTCCTCCTGGAGGAACATCTTGGGGAACTCCGCGATGGTCTCCTCCCAGATCTCCTTGGTGCCGTCCATGTCCTCGATGCCGGGGAGGAAACCGAGGATCTCGTGGCTGCCCGCGCCGCGCCCGGTGCCGAATTCGAAGCGGCCCTTGGAGAGGTGGTCGAGCATGGCGACCTTCTCGGCCACCTTCACCGGGTGGTTCACCGGCGCGAGGGGGTTGAAGATGCCGGAGCCCAGGTGGATGCGCTCGGTGGCGTGCGCGAGGTACCCGAGGAAGACCTCGTTCGCCGAGAGGTGCGAGTACTCCTCCAGGAAGTGGTGCTCGGAGGCCCAGGCGTACTTGAAGCCCGACTTGTCGGCCTGGATGACGTACTCGGTCTCCTCGATCAGCGCCTTGTGCTCCGCCTCCGGGTCGACCTTGGACCGTGACTCGGCCACGTATCCCTGCACGAAGAGCCCGAATTCCAAGGGGGTTCACCGTCCTTTTGTTTCTGACGTTGCGTCAGATTTGATGCCCCGACTGTTCCACCGCCGGGGCCGGAGCGTCAATACCTGACGCTCCATCAGATAACTCGCCGGAGCCTCAGGCGATGCTGACGCCCGCCATCCAGCCGCCGTCGATGACGAACGGCTGGCCGGTGATGTACGAGGAGTCGTCGCCGGTCAGGAAGAGGGCCAGCTTCGCGACCTCCTCCGGCCGCCCCACCCGCCCCATCGGCACGACCCGCCGGTACAGCTCGGCCATCGCCTCCCGGGCCTCGTCGGTCAGCCCCGCCGGATCCAGCAGCCCCGGATTGGCCATCGGGGTGTCCACGGCCCCCGGGCACATCGCGTTGACCCTGATCCCCTTGCCCGCCAGCTCCATGGCGGCGACGCGCGTCAGCCCCAGGACCGCCGCCTTGGTCGCCGCGTAGGCGCCCACGTACGCCATGCCCGTCAGACCGGTGTACGAGGAGGTGTTGACGATCGTGCCGCCGCCGGCCGCCTCGATCTCCGGGGCGACCGCCTTGATGCCGAGGAAGGCGCCCACCTGGTTGACCTCCACCACCTGCCGGAACTCCTCCAACGGGGTCCCGGTCAGCTCGTTGAAGCGCAGGATGCCCGCGTTGTTGACCAGCCCGTCGACCGGCCCGAAGGCCTCCTTCGCGGCGGCGATCGCCGCGGCCCAGTCCTCCTCCCGGGTCACGTCCAACCGCACGTACCGGGCCCGGTCCCCGCCGATCTCCGCGGCCACGGCCGCGCCCTGGTCGTCCAGTACGTCACCGAGCAGCACCCTGGCGCCCTCGGCGGCGAACAGGCGGGCCTCCTGCTCGCCCTGGCCGCGCGCCGCGCCGGTGATGACGACGACCCGTCCGTCGAGCTTGCCCATGCCGGTGCCTCCTAGTCGTTGAGGTGCGGCGCCACGTCGGCGCCGAACGCGGCGATCTGATCGGTCAGCTCGGCGCGGTCGCGGCTGCGGAAGCGGACCTGGATCTGGTCCACGCCCAGCGCCCGGTACTCCCGCAGGGACTCGGCCAGCGCCTGCGCCGCGCCGGTCAGGGTCCGGCGGCCGGTGTCCCAGCCGGGCTCGCCGACGTACAGCGCCTCGGTGATCGCGCCGATCTCGAAGGGGTCCTCGATCCCGGCCCGCGCGCGCAGCTCCCGAATCCGGGCGATCTGCGCCGGGAGCCGGTCGCGCGGGTCCCCCTGCGGGAGCCAGCCGTCGCCGCGGACGGCGGCCCGGCGCACGGCGGGAGCCGAGGAGCCGCCGACCCAGACGGGAATCCGGTGCTGGACCGGGCGGGGCAGCTGGCCGAGGTCCTTGAAGGAGAAGAGCTCGCCCTCGAACTCCGGGTACTCCTCGGGCCCCAGCGCCACGCGCAGCGCGTCCAGGGTCTCGTCGAGGACGGCGCCGCGCCGGGCGAAGTCCGCGCCGAGGACCTCGAACTCCTCCTCGACGTGGCCGGCGCCGACACCGAGGATCAGCCGGCCGCCGGAGAGGTGGTCGACGGTGGCGTACTGCTTGGCGCTGATCAGGGGGTGGCGCAGGCCGAGGACGGCCACGTGGCTGAGCAGCCGGACGCGCTCGGTGATCCCGGCGAGGAAGGAGAGGGTGGCCACCGGGTCGTACCAGACGGTGCTCATGGGCCCCGCGAGCCGGCGCGGGATGGCCACGTGGTCGCAGGTGGCCAGGTACCCGAAGCCGGCCCGGTCCGCCGCCCGGGCGATCTCGGCGAGATCGGCCGCGCCGGCCGCCGCCTCCCAGGGTTCCGCGTAGATGGTGCTCTGCGACTGGATCGGGAGCTGCATCCCGTAGACCAGCCGACCTTCCGGAAACACGCGCGCCATGCCGGACCCGCCTCGCCTTCGCCTGCCGATTTCGCCTGCCGATTCGTGTGCCCATCCGTCCCTACGGTGCCGGGCCATCGTCGTAGCTGACGGTCCGTCAGGCAAGGGGTGGGGCGGGGCGGCCGTTCCGGGCGTTGCGGAGTCCGGCCCACGGCGGGATCGTCCTGCTCACCGCCGGTGATCCGTTCACGGCCGGCACTGATCGACGCGGCGCGGCCGGACGGCTGCGCGCCGGCCGTCGGCGCGGCGACCCTCGCCGAGGTGCGCCGGACCGGCCGCGGCGGCCACCGAGGCGCTCTCGACCGGGCCGGGGAAGGCGGTGTCCTTCGACGGGTCCCCCGTACCGAAGCCCTGCGCGGCCGCCTCCATCGGGCGACCGTCGCCGGTCCCACGGGTCCGCGCCTGAGGACCGGTGGGTCAGAACCGGTGAGTCAGAACGGGTGGGTCAGAACCGGTGGGTCAGAACCGACGCGCCATCGGCACCGACGGGTCATCGGCACCCACGGGTCAGAACCGACGCGTCATCGGCACCGACGGGTCAGAACCCCTCCGGGCCCATCACGATGACCGGCTTCGCCGCCGGGTCCAAGCGCTCCAGGACCTTCTTCATGGCCTCCTTCGGGATGCCGACGCAGCCCTGCGAGGGGCCGTCGTGGTCCACGTGGAGCCAGATGTTGCCGCCCTTGGCCTCGCCCTCCGGCTTGTCCGGGTCCAGCGGGGAGGTGCCCGGCCTGCGGTTGAAGTCGATCGCGACCACATAGTCGAAGGCGCCGGCCAGCGACTCGCCGTTCACGCCCCGACCCGAGGCGACGAAGCCCTCGTCCTGGTCGTACGGCAGCCGGGTGCCGGCCGGCGCGGCCAGCAGGCCGCCCGCGTCGGTCAGCGCGAAGACGCCCTGCGGGGACGTCAGATCGCCGTACGTGCGCTCCGCGGACCACCCCTTGGCGCCGTTGCGGGCGGGCCAGCTCTCCACCCGGACCCAGTCCGCACCCGCCGCCGGACGGGTGTAGAACGCGGCGGTGGACTCCGAGGAGTCCCGGCCCCTGCCGGTGACCAGGACGAGCTGGCGGGACTCGGCCGGAATGCGGGCCCGGGTC
This sequence comes from Streptomyces sp. NPDC058674, assembly GCF_042716505.1. NCBI lineage: Bacteria > Bacillati > Actinomycetota > Actinomycetes > Kitasatosporales > Streptomycetaceae > Streptomyces > Streptomyces sp. NPDC058674. The sequence goes on along the minus strand of NZ_JBHXSC010000068.1, from coordinate 2,098 downwards.
TGCTCGCTGATCCCGGACAGGCCCTGGAGCGGATCCCGGGGCGCGTCGCGCGCGGCACGGACCGCCGCCTGCGGACGCGCGTCCGAACGGGCCGCGGCCGCCGCCCTGTCCGGCCGCTCCGCGGCGTACGTCCAGGCCGCCCCGAACGCCACCAGGCCCAGGGTGGCCGCCAGGGCCACCCGGCGGGAGGCGCGGGGGGTACGGGGTCGACGGGAGCGGGCCCGGGCGTGCTTGCTCATTGAACCGACCGTACAGCAGCCGGTCTTCACCGCCCCTGAACCGACACCGCCATGCCACGGAGAGCCGGACTCCTACCGTCAGGCCGCCGGGCGTGTCGAGCTGCGGCGCGTCACGCCCGGCGGGCCGCGACGGCCTTCGCGTAGAGCGTGGCCGCGTACTCCCCCAGGACGGTGCTGGTCGACACGTCGTCCGTGTCCCCGCCGGTCAGGATGCCGATGATCTTCCCGTCCCGGGCGATCCAGGCGCTGCCGCTGGTGCCGCCGGGGAAGTCCGCACAGTCGAAGCGCTGCCGGGTTGCGCTCTCGCGCACCGTGACCGCCGTGCACGTACGGGGAACCTTGCGGTCGGCGGGGTAGCCCGTGACGGTGACCTCCTCGCCCGCGCGGCCGCCGGCGTCCAGCACCGCCGCGCCGGTCACGTCCTCGATGCCGCGGCCCTGGGCGTCCGGAGCGAGGCGGGCGAAGGCGAGGTCGTAGTCGTCGTCGGTGCCCTCGGCCCAGCGGTCGTCCTCGAAGACCTCCTCCAGCTTCCACGTACCGTACGGCGCAGCACCATTCGCGTACGCGGGTGCGAAGACCGCACCCCCTTCGCCCTGCTCCCCGTCGATCAGGCAGTGGCCGGCCGTGACGATGAGATCGCGTCCCGGACTGTGCACGACGGTCGCGGTGCAGAAGTGGTCGCCGTCCAGGCCCTTGGTGAACAGTGCTCCGGTGAAGGCGGCCGGGCCACCCGGCTGCGGTACCACGGCGGGCGGCAGCGTCATCCGCGGCGGAGCGGAGAGCTGCGGCTTCGCCGCTTGCGATCGCGACGGGCCACTCGCCGACGCAGTCGGCGCGGCCTTCGCCCGCACGGGCGCACCCCCCTCGGGCGGCGGCACCAGCACCGCCACGGCGGCAGAGGCCCCCAACGCCGCCACGGCACACAGCACCGCCGTACCCACGGTCCGCTTGTCCACCGGCATGACGCCCCCTCCCCTTTGCCCTGGCGAAGCATGCCTCGGGGGCGGGGGCGGGGGCAAGGGGAGGGGGCGGGGGTGGGGATACGAGGGTGGGGCGGGGGTGTGGGCGGCGGGGGCTTCGGCCGGGCGGGAGCGGACAGGTATGGGGGTTTCCCGTCAGTCTCATCGTCTCTCCAGGTCGGGCCGGTCCCTCAAGGGCGCTCCTCCTTCGTCGTCGCGTCGCTTCGCGATGTCGCTGCGCTCCACCCTTGACCGACCGTCCCGCCCCGGACATACGAAGACTGTCGGGAACCCCCCAAAGGAACGGGCCGGGGGGACATTTCCCCTTCCCGGCGGCCAGGGAAGGGCGGGCGGGCTTCGGGGCGCGTCAGATCGCTACGCGCTTCGCACGGCATAGCGACTGCGGCCCGTCTGGGGCTCATGTAGCGGGCACGCCCTCCAGGCGGGGCCCAGGGCAGCCCTTTCCGGGCCCGGCAGCCGGGTACCTGCGCCAAACAGCGGTGAGATGACCCAGACGGCAGTCCGGCCGGGCCTCACGCGTCAGATCGCTACGCGCTTCCCTCGGTCGAGCGTCCGACCGCCGTCCACCCGTACAAGACCCGTCAGCGGGTCATCTCCCCCATACAGACGTCCGATGGAGTTCGGAATGGGCTGTGATGGAGCGTGAGGTTGATGAATCCAACCTCACGCTCCACCATCTGATCGTTTACCTCCCGCACGGCCCGCAGACGCCGTCACAGCGCCCCCACCACGATCCGTGGGCGGCCTATGTCCAGCCCCAGACGGACCGCAGCCGCCAAGCCGCGAGAAGCGCGTAGCGATCTGACGCGCCCCGAAGACCGCCCGCCCTTCCCTGGCCAGGGCCGATGTGGACTGCTCCCCCCGGCCCGTTCCTTTGGG
>NZ_JBHXSC010000067.1:0-40826 GCF_042716505.1 Streptomyces sp. NPDC058674 | reverse complement strand
CCGGTACGTTGATCCAGAACAGCGACCGCCAGCCGAAGTGCTCGACGAGCACGCCGCCCGTGACGGGTCCGGCGGCCATGCTGAGCCCGAACACCGACGCCCACACCCCGATCGCCCGGGCCCGCTCCCGCGGGTCGGGCATCGCGTTCACGACGATCGCCAGCGCCACCGGACTGAGCATCGAGGCGCCGACGCCCTGGACGGCACGGGCCGCGATGAGCGCGCCCGCCGACGGAGCGAGCGCGCACAGCAGCGAGGCCGCGCCGAACACGAGGAGACCGCACCGGAAGACCCGACGGCGCCCGAACCGGTCCGCCAGGGCGCCGGAGGAGATGAGCAGGCCCGCCAGGACCAGGGTGTAGGCGTCCACCGTCCATTCGAGACCGTGGGTCCCGATCTGGAGGCCCCGGCCGATGGCGGGCAGGCCGACGTTGACGACGGTGGTGTCCAGGCCCACCAGGAACATGCTGAGACAGCAGACGGCCAGCACCGTCCAGCGTCTGCGCGCGCTCGGAACGGACGGGAGCCGAACGGGATGGGTCATGGTCATGGCGGCCACTGCCTGCCTCTCACGGGGGAACGTCCTTGCCGTGGAATGCTCGGACGGGACGGCGGCCGCAGCCCAGCGAACTTGCGAAGACTGCAAAAATGAACCCATGAACGCCACCGACGCCACCGATCCGGCCCCCCACGGCCCCCACGATGGGGCGGACGCCGAACTGAAGCAGCTGATCGACGGCATCGGCCCCCGGCTCCGCGCGCTGCGCCGGGACCGCGGGCTCACGCTGGAGGCGGTCGCGGCCACGACCGGCCTGTCCGTCAGCACGCTGTCCCGGCTGGAATCGGGCAAACGGCGCCCCACCCTGGACCTGCTCGTCCCGCTCGCCCGCGCGCACCGCGTCGCACTCGACCAGCTGGTCGCCGCACCGGCCAGCGGTGACCCCCGCGTACACCTGGAACCACTGCGCAAGGGCCACGGCAACATCGTCGTGCCGCTGACGCGCTACCCCGGGCGGGTGCAGGTGTTCAAGCAGGTATTGGCTCCCCGCGAGCCCAAGTTGGTGACCCACGAGGGCTACGAGTGGCTCTACGTCCTCGCGGGCGAGCTGCGTCTGATCCTCGGCGAGCGGGAGTTCACCCTCCGCCCCGGCGAGGCGGCCGAGTTCGACACCAGGGAACCGCACTGGTTCGGCCCGGCGAACACCACCGCCGCGGAGGTCCTGCACCTCTTCGGACCCCGCGGCGACCAGGCCGTCGTGCGGACGGGGCCTTCGGCTCCCGATCCCCGCACGACGGTGACCGGGGCGGCTGCGGTCAGCCGGACGTGAGGGGGACGAAGAGGCTGTCCGGCACCTCGTCGAGGATGAACCCGTTGTCGAAGCGGACGCGGACGGTGGTCACGGGCCCCCGTCGCTCGTGGGCGATCCACTCCGGTTCCAGGGAGCGGACCTGCTCTTCGAGCCGCCCCTTGCTCTCCGCGGGCATGTCACGGCCGAAGTCGTCGAGGAGGGACTTCAGCCGGACGTACTCGCGGACCGCCCCGCTCTGCTGGTGGTGCTCGACGGCCCGCTCCACCGTGCCCTCGGTACCTGCCGCGAGCGACAGGGAGCCGGTGAAGGCGGCGGCCGGCTCCGAGGAGCGGTCGTCCGCCACCGCGACCGGATCGAACAGCCTGATCTCCGTCGCCAGCCGCACCCGCCGGCCTTCGTCGAGCGTCATCGCTTCCCCATCTCTCGGCGTCTGTCGCCGTCTCTCGGTCCGTCGGCGATCCGCGGACGACGTGTCGGCGGCCGGGCGCGCGGCGGGGGTGCGGCCGGGGACAACGAGGGCTGCGCGTGCCCCGGGGCGGGCGCGCAGGTGCGCCCGTTCGCCCTGGGTGCCGAACAGGCTGAGGAACTCGACCGGTTCGGTGTCGGCGGCGCCGAACCAGTGCGGTACGCGGGTGTCGAACTCCGCCGCCTCGCCCGGTGACAGCACCAGGTCCTTCTCGCCGAGTACCAGCCGCAGCCGTCCGTTGAGGATGTACAGCCACTCGTAGCCCTCGTGGGTCTTGGGGTCGGGCACCCTGCGCCTGCTCCCTGCCGGGATCACCAGTTTGTACGCCTGAATGCCGCCGGCCCGGCGGGTCAGCGGCACCATGTCCATTCCGTGGCGGCTGACCGGGCGCAGGTGGATCCGGGGGTCACCGGTCGGCGGTGCGCCGACGAGCTCGTCGAGGGTGACACCGTGGGCCCGCGCCAGGGGGAGCAGCAGTTCGAGGTTGGGCCGGCGGGTGCCGGACTCCAGCCGGGACAGCGTGCTCACCGAGATGCCGGTCGTCGCGGACAGCTCGGCCAGCGTCGTCTCGCGCTGCCGGCGCAGCGCGCGCAGCCGGGGGCCCACCGCGTCGAGTGCCCGGTCGATGTCGTCGTCCATGCCGCCAGTTTGCCATGACGGCAAGGCGACTTGCCGAAGCGGCGACGACTGCGCACGACTGGGGGAGTGGCGCGGCGCCGCCGGTCCCGATCCCGGCGCGGGGCCGTCAGCGGACCCGTCCGCGTACTCGTGCCGCGGGCTACCGGTCTCCGTACCGCATGCGCCCCAGGGCCGTCATGGGCACGTCATGGGCCGCGACCGGGGCCGGCAGTGCGGTGGAGCCCGTCAGGTAGCGGTCCACGGCGGCCGCCGCCGCCCGGCCCTCCGCGATGGCCCACACCACCAGCGACTGCCCCCGCCCGGCGTCCCCCGCGACGAAGACCCCGGGCGCGTGCCCGCCGACGGCCGAGAACGCCGCGTCGCGCGCGAAGTTGCCGCTCCCGTCGAGCCGGAGGCCCAACTGCTCGCACAGCCCGCCCGACCGTTCGGGACCGGAGAACCCGAGGGCCAGCAGGACCAGCTCCGCCGGGATCTCCTGCTCCGTGCCGGCCAGCGGGCTGCGGCCCGCCGACTCGACGGCGCTCAGGTGCAGTGCCCGTACCCGGCCCGCGGCATCGCCCTCGAAGTGCAGGGTGGCGCAGGAGAAGAGCCGGGGGTCGCGGCCCCCTCGCCCGCGTGCCTCCTCGTGGGCGTGCGAGATCCGGTACACCTTCGGGTACACCGGCCAGGGTTCGCCGTCGGGCCGGGCGGCGCCCGGTTCCGGGTTGATGTCGAGCTGGACCACGGAGAGCGCGCCCTGCCGCAGGGCCGTTCCCAGGCAGTCCGAGCCGGTGTCCCCGCCGCCGACGATCACCACGTGCCTGCCCTCGGCGGACAGGGGCGACCGCGCGTAGTCGCCCTCCCGCACCCGGTTGGCGCAGGTCAGGTAGTCCACGGCCTGGTGGATGCCTCCGAGCGCCCGGCCCGTGACCGGCAGCTCCCTGCGCTCGCCGGCCCCGACCGCGACGACCACCGCGTCGCATCGGCTGCGCAGCTCCGCCGCGCCGACCGCGCCGCCGATGTCCGCACCCGCGGCGAACGCGGTCCCCTCGGCCCGCATCTGTTCGATCCGGCGGTCCAGGTGGACCTTCTCCAGCTTGAAGTCCGGGATGCCGTAGCGCAGCAGGCCGCCGAACCGGTCCGACCGCTCGTGGACCACGACCGAGTGCCCGGCGCGGGTCAACTGCTGGGCCGCGGCCAGCCCGGCGGGCCCCGACCCGATGACGGCCACGGTCCGCCCGCTCCGCCGCTCCGGCGGGCGGGGCACGGCGTAGCCGCGCCGCCGGCCCTCATCCGCTATCGCCTGCTCGACGTTCTTGATGGTCACCGGATCGGCGTTGATGGCCAACACGCAGGCGTCCTCGCAGGGGGCCGGGCACAGCCTGCCCGTGAACTCCGGAAAGTTGTTCGTCGCGTGCAGCCGCTCGTAGGCCGCGTGCCAGTCGCCGCTCGCCGCGTACGCGTTCCACTCCGGCACGAGGTTCCCCAGGGGGCAGCCGGTGTGGCAGAACGGTATGCCGCAGTCCATGCAGCGGCCCGCCTGTTCCGAGACGAGCGGCAGGAGCGCCTGGCCCGCGTGGACCTCGCGCCAGTCGCCCAGCCGCTCCTCCACGGGGCGGGCGGGGACGGGCCGGCGGGGGACCTTCAGGAAGCCGAACGGATCGGTCACGCGTCGCCTCCCGGATCGTCGCGGCGTACACGCAGTACCAGAAGCGTACGTTTCATTCCCCATTCGGCCTATATCGCACTCCTGCCCCGCCGTGCCGGGCCGGGTCCGGGGCCCGGGCGTCACTCCTCGACGCCGGCCGGCGGTGCTGCCCCACTTGCCTTCACCTATCGACTGTCGATAGATTTCCATCGTTGCTCGATCAGGGGAGAGGTCATGGGAAGACTGACGGTGTTCGCGCTGCGTACCGTGCTGGCGATGCTGGGAACCGGCACGGTGTTCGTGCAAGCCGTGATGGTGCCGCTGCTCGCCGCCGACCTGGAGGGGCTCAGGGCGGAGTACGCGTACCTGCGCGCCCCGTTCCTCGTGATCACGGTCCTGGGCGTCGTGGCGGTCCAGGTGGTCCTGGTGTGCGTGTGGCGGCTGGTGGCGATGGTGAAACGCGGCACGGTCTTCTCCCATGCCGCCTTCCGCCACGTGGACGTGGTGGTCGGCGCGGTCGTCGCAGCCGCCCTGCTGGTCTTCGCCCTGGGGGTGGTCCTCGCGCCGGGCGAGGCCGTCGCGCCGGGCGTGGTGCTGCTCATCGGCGGAGCCGGCACGGGGGTCCTCGGGGTCGCCCTCATCGTGCTCGTGCTCCGGACGCTGCTCGCGCAGGCCGTCGCCCGCGATGTCGAAGCAGCCCATCTGCGGGCCGAGTTGGACGAGGTCATCTGATGCCGATCTCCGTCGACATCGATGTGATGCTGGCCCGGCGGAAGATGTCCGTGGGCGAGCTCGCGGAACGCGTGGGGATCACCCCGGCCAACCTCGCCGTGCTCAAGAACGGCCGTGCCAAAGCCGTGCGGTTCGCCACGCTCGCCGCCCTGTGCGAGGCGCTCGCATGCCAACCCGGCGACCTGCTGCGCTGGGAGCCCGATGAGGACGCGCCGCGACAGGACGCCGTCGGCTCCGGCGCGACGTGATGCGGGCCGGTTCGCCGGCTCCCGGCGCGCCCTCCAGAACAGGCCCGCGCCCGCGGATGAATCCGCGGGCGCGGGTGGGTCGGGCCGGGGCCCCCGTGGCACTCGTGCGGGCGTCGGAGGCCCCGGCTCGCGGTGGGGACTGGGTCAGCTGCCGGCGGAGGCGTTGCCGGACAGGACCGGGATGTTGCTGAGGATGTGCGAGAGCGGCTCGTCGCCCTTGGCCTGGGTGGAGTTCTCGGTGCACTGCTGGTTCTGCGGGTTGGACAGGACGTTGATGTCCTGGACGCCGATGTTGAGCAGAGCGATCAGCGACTGGGCGTTGACCTTGGCCGGCAGGCCGATGCAGGGCTTGTTCAGCGTGCCCTGGACCAGGCCGAGCTGCGGGCTGAGGTCCCCGTGGGTCGCCTGGTTGCCGTAGATCTGCTGGGAGCCGTTGCCGTTGACGGTGTTGACGCCGTTGTCGTTGCCGATGGCCATGGCCGGGGCCGCGACGGCGGCGCCCGCCCCGAGGATCGACGCGGTGGCGGCAGCGGTGGCCAGCATCTTCTTGATCATCACAGGTCTCTCTGTTGCGCGAGTGCGGGGGTGGTGAGCGCTGTGATCAACGGGCCGATCCCGCACAGGTTTCTCCGGATCACCCGATTGGCGGTCAACGCCCTCCGGAACCGCCGCACCGCGGTGACGCGCCACTGCGTCGCGCCAGGCCCCGCAAGATCAGCGTCGGCCGCACCGACGGACCCCAGCAGATCTCCGGCTGAACGGCCCCCGCACACCAGCGGCGCGGGACGGGGAGCCGAGCCCTCCTCCGGCACCCGTCCTCCGCACGCGCAACCAGGCGGCGGGCGGGTCGTTGGAGTGCTCGGGGCCGCATGCCGCATGGGAGGAGTTCCGTCGTGAACCGTGACATCGCCGTGGACGACAGCTGTATCGGGGCGTTCTGGGAGCTGAAGGGGAAGGCGGACGTCAACACCGTGATCTACCGGCTCAACGCCTCCTCGGATTCCCTCGTCGTCGAGTACCAGGGCAACCTGACGCACGACGAACTCCTCTCGGCACTGCCCACCGACCGGCCCCGCCTCGCCCTCTACGACCTGCCGTTCGCGAGCGCGGACGGCACGCGGCAGAACAGGGTCGTGTCCATCACCTGGCTGCCGGCCTCGACCGCCCCCCGGGAGCAGGACTCCTACAGCCGGGCCCGGACCGCGCTGGCGGATGCCCTGGACGGGGATCAGGTGGCCGTGGAAGCGACCGGCCCGGCGGACCTGGACTACCACCGGCTGGTCGCCGAGGCCGGCTGAGCCGGCTGGCCCGCGCCCGTTCCGCTACGGGGCGGGCGGCCGCTGACCGCCCGAGTTGCCGCGTACCTCGTCGGCGGTGTCGTGCCCGACCTCGCGCAGCCCGTCCGCGGTCTGCTGACCGGCGTTCTGGGCGTGCTCCGTGGTGGCCGAGACAGCTTCCTGAGCGGTGCTCCTCACCGACTCCACCGCGTGGGCGGCCGGCTCCTTCAGTTCTTCCCTGACTTCCTGGGCGGCCTGGACGGCGGTCTGCCGGACGGGTTCGATCAGCTCGTCGGAGTGCTCGCGCAGCTGCCGTCCCGCCCGCTCCTCCACGTCGGTGGTCGGCAGGAGGGCCGCCGCGAGCATCCCGGCGCCGAATGCCATCAGTCCGGCGGCCAGGGGGCTGCCCTGGGTGTGCCGCTTGACCTGTGCGGGGGCCTGCTGCAGCGCCTCCTGGACGGTGCCGCCGGCCTCCCGGGCCGTTTCCGTGATGCTGTCCGTGGCCTGGTGCAGGGTCCCGGAGGTCCCGTGCGCCGCATCCTGCGCCGTACCCATCACACGCTCCTTCACTCCGCTGACCTGACGCCGGATCGAGTCCGCCTTGCGGCGGGCGACCTTGCCGGGGGTGACCCTGTCCGCCAGCAGGTCCACGTTGCGGGCCAGGTGCGCGCGGCGGTACTCCGCGTCGCTCCTCAGTTCATCGGGTGTCGTGCCCATCGGGCGTCCTCCTTCAGGGTCTCCACGGTCTGTTCGGGCTTGAGGTTGACGGCACGCAGCCGCTTGCGGCCCATCGAGTACAACACCGCCCCCACCACGGCCCACAGGGCGGTGACGATCAGGGCGGCCCAGGCGATGTCCATGACATTGGCCAGGGCGAAGACGACGGTGAGGCTGGCGAACAGCAGCGCCACGTGCCCGGCGTAGCCGGCGCCGCCGAGCATCCCGACGGCTTTGCCGGCCTTGGCGGACTCCTGCTTGATCTCCGCCTTCGCCAGCTCGATCTCGTCACGCACGAGCCGGGACAGGTCCTGGCCGATCTCGCCGATGAGATCGCCGATCGACGGCTCGACGGCTCCTGGGGACGGGGGCGCGGCGGGTGCCGTGGGCCGCTCGTGCGAAGAGAGGGCCACGATCAGACCCCTTCCCCGGGATGCCGCGGCGGGCCGCCGTACGTCGGAGAGCTCGTCGGCGGATACGCCGGCGGGGTCGGCGTCACGTGCGGCGGCTGTGACTGGCCGTACGTGTCGAGGGGGTCCTCGTAGCCTCCGGGGAGCCCGCTCCGCCCGGGAGGGGTCAGTCCTGCGGGACCGGGTGCACCGGTTGCGGGCGGCGGGGCTGCCGGGGCGGCGCCCCCCGTGGGGGCTCCGGCGCTCTCCGGGGCGGCGCTGACGCCCTTGCCGACGCGTGCGGCGACGAAGCCCGCCAGGGCCGCGCCGGCCAGGAAGACGCCGGGACGGCGACGGGCGAACGCCTGCAGGTCGCTGACCAGACCGTCCGGTCCCCGCTTCTCCATGCGGTCGGCGATCTGGTCGCCGCCACCGGCTATCTGACGGGCCACGTCCGCCATGGTGGAGTCGGGCTTGCCGTTGTCGCCCAGCTCCCGCAGCTCCTGCGAGAGGCGGCGTACGGTCTCCGCCAGGCGCCGGCTCTGGGTTTCGGCCTGCCCCGTCAGCTGGGTGCGCAGTTCCCCCACGAGGTCCCGGGCCTGCGCGGTGGCCTCGCCGACGACATGGGCCGCCTGCTCCTTGGCCGTACCGCCCACGTCGGCGGCCTTGTCGCCGACCAGCGCGGCGCCCTCGGCGGCCTTGTCCTGAACGGTGTGTGCTACCGCCGTCGGCTTGCTTTCGTGCCGGCGGCTCGAGTCCTGGAAGTCACTCAAGGCTCCTCCTGGTGAAATCGATCGAATGACCGTTTACCAAGCGCTTGCCCCTCTTTGGGCCCATCACCCACGGCTCGCGGCATTCATTGCGGTTCCGTACCTCGAAGCGGGTGAGAGCGCGAGAGAAGCGGGTGAGAGCACAGAGTACGGCCTGTGCAACGCACGATGCCCGTTCCTGGCCTGCACATCATTAGGGCTGTGCCTCCAACATCTGAACCGGTACAACATCGACAACCGCCCGGGAGCAGCCCGGTCACAGAACTCCCGCGCCCCCTCAAAGACGGCAAGCCGCTCCCTGTGACCTACGGTGACGAGTAGGCGTTCCATAGCTGGTGCGCCACCACGGAGCCCGTCACGCAGCCTGGGATGCTTAACCTCCACGGCCTGCCAGCTCTGCTAAAGGCCGAGATCCAGTGGGGCCTGCACACCCATGCCCAGTCGGCACAGCACTCCGAGTGGACCACCAACGGCATCAGGAATCTCGTCAGGCATTGCCGACGAGGCGGCATTACGTCCCTGATGGACCTGCACGACGAGGGCTACAAAGACCTGTCCCGTAAGCAGATGAACTCCGAAGTCCGCAAGATCATCTGGGCAGGTGGCAACAGTCTGCGCTGCGTCTACTACAGCCCTTCAGACACGAAGGACGCCGGCTTCTTGGAGACCGATCACTTCGGACGACGCTTCAAGAACGCCCAGAGCAACTTCGACATCACCGCCGTTCCGCAGCGGTGGCTCCGCGACCTGCTCTGGGAGCATCTCGCCGAGTGGCTCCGTTCCCCGCAGTGCCCCCGCACCAGAGGCCCATTCGAACAGATGCGCCGCGCCGCCGTCGAACTGGGCGTCTTCCTTCAAGCCGACGCCGCCGACGCCAGGCACGACCCCACCGTGCTGCGCCGTGAGCACGCCGAGCGGTTCGTCGCCGACCAGCTGACCCAACCGTCACCACCGTAAGCCTGTTAGGGCGGCGCGCGGAGGTTCATACGGTCCGCTGCCACGCCGACGAACCGCAGACCGCCGTCGCGGCGATCAAGAAGCTGCTGCCGGCAGACAGCTGACAGGGCCGACACTATTACCGCAGGTCGGTGTCGTTAGTTCGGTATGAGTCGTCCTGGTCCGAAGATTCCGCCGTTGTCGGTGACCGATGCCCAGCGTGCTGTGCTGGAGGGCTGGTCACGTCGTCGTTCGACGGCTCAGGCGTTGGCTCAGCGGTCGCGGATCGTGCTGGAGTGCGCAGACGGCCGCTCGATCATGGAGGTGTCCCGTCGGCTGCGGATCGCTCCGGACACGGTCCGCACCTGGCGGCGGCGCTCCCTGGAGCACGGCTTGGACGGCCTGTGTGACGATCCCCGGCCGGGTGTGCCACGGAAGATCACCGATGCCGATGTGGAGCGAGTGATCGTCAGGACACTCGAGGAGAAACCGAAGAACGCGACCCACTGGTCGACGAGGTCGATGGCCGCGGCGACGGGGATGTCGCAGTCGACGGTCTCGAGGATCTGGCGGGCGTTCGCGCTCGCCCCGCACCGCTCACAGACCTTCAAACTGTCGACGGACCCGTTCTTCATTGACAAGGTCCGCGACGTCGTCGGTCTCTACCTCGACCCGCCGGAGAAGGCCCTGGTCCTCTGCGTGGACGAGAAGTCGCAGATCCAGCTCTGGACCGGTCCCAACCGGTCCTGCCGATGATGCCCGGTGTTCCAGAGCGCCGCAGCCACGACTACATCCGCGCCGGCACCACCACCCTCTTCGCAACCCTTGAAGTCGCGACCGGGAAGGTGATCGGCTCACTGCACCGACGGCACCGGGCCATCGAGTTCAAGAAGTTCCTGGCCAAGCTCGACAAGGAAGTCCCGGCCGGTCTCCAGGTCCATCTGATCCTGGACAACCACGCGACCCACAAGACGCCCGACGTGAAGAAGTGGCTGCTGGCGCACCCGCGCTTTCACCTGCACTTCACGCCCACAAGCGCGTCCTGGCTGAACCTGGTCGAGCGGTGGTTCGCCGAGCTCACACAGAAGAAGCTCAAGCGTGGAGTCCACCGCTCCGTCCAGGCCCTCGAACGCGACATCCGGGCCTGGCTGACCGACTGGAACGACCAGCCCAGGCCCTTCGTCTGGACGAAGACAGCCGACGAGATCCTCGACAAAGTCGCCGGCTACTGCCACCGAATCTCTGACTCAGGTCACTAGCAGGGATCGCTCAACTCTTCGACAGCTGGTCGGCGACGTCGCCTCTCATCTCGGCTCGAACACGCACGCCACGCTCAACGAGGCCTTCGAGAAGGTGGGCATGCCGCCCAATTCGGATGACGGGACGAAGAGCGAGCGGGTCGAGCGGAGCTACGCCCAGGTCCCCGACAGCGACCTCCACACCGTTGCGCAGCTCCTCTTGGCCAACGGCTATGCGAGTACGGCGCAGAGGCTTGGGATCGAAGACGTGCTGTGGGCTGAGGCCTGCCCGCCGGAGATACCCAGCCGGATTCGACGCGAGCTTGCCCGTTCTCTCGATCTGGCCGACCTCGTTCGCAGCGAGAGCCGGCTCATGGGGATGCTCAGCCGGTTCTGGGTGCTCGCGGACGCGTTCTTCGGGAGCCGTCGAGGAGCTCGGTCACGAGCCGACGGGCGTACGCGGCGTCGAGTCCGGCCGGGCGGAAGAGGATGCGGTACATCATGGGGGCGACCACGCGGTCCATCGCCGTCTCGACGTCGGGAGTGTTCTCCTCGCGGCCGATCGCGCGGGCGAGCATGACGTCGACCTGTTCGGCCGCGTAGGCTGAGCACTGACCGGCGTAGCTGCCGTCCGGGTCGCCGAGCAGAGCGTCACGGATGTAGGCGCGGCCGGAGGGGGACGACATCTCGTCAAGGAACTGTTCGGCCCAGGCCGTCAGGTCGGACAGCAGGTCACCGTGGTCCTCCGGCGCAGTGTCGGGCCGCAGGCGCTCCACCGCGACGTCGGACAGCAGCTCCTGAAGGTCGCCCCAGCGGCGGTAGATCGTCGAGGGGGTGACTCCGGCGCGCTGGGCGACCAGCGGGACGGTCACCGCGTCGCGGCCCCGCTCCGACAGGATGTCGCGGACAGCGGTGTGCACCGAAGCCTGGACCCGTGCACTGCGCCCGCCGGGGCGCATCATCGGCTTACGACTCATGACTCCACCTTAAAGCACAGTTCTTGCGTTTAGGAGGAGCGTGCTGGCTCGACGGCGCACCAGGGCCCCCTCGCTGCGGGCACCCGGTCCTGATCCCGACCGGAGCCGAACGGCATAGGGGCCGGTCCGGAACTGCCCGCCCCGCAGGCCGCTCTCAGGCGGCCGGCGCGAGCGATCGGGCGGGTTGCGTCCGCTCGTAGGCGTGGCCCACTCGCAGCAGCTGCCGCTCGCCGAAGGGTCGCCCGAGCAGCTGCATGCCGATCGGCATGCCTGCCGTGTCGTGGCCCACCGGGACGGACAGGGCGGGCACTCCGGTGATGTTGGCTGGGGAGGACAGACGCACGTAGGCGTCGGAGACGGCCTCGGTCGAGCCGTCGGACCAGGTGACGCTCTCCTGGCCGGTCTTCACCGCGGTCATCGGGACCGCCGGGGCGGCGATCACGTCGACCTTCTCCAGAATGCGGGCCCATTCTTCCTGCATGAGCGTCCGGGAGCGCTGGGCACGCAGATAGTCGCCCGCGCCCATCAGCTCACCGGCCTCCAGGAGGATGCGGACGTCCGCCCGGTACAGCTCGGGGACGGTACGCAGTGTGCCCTCGTGGTAGGCGGTGGCTTCCGGAACCATCAGCCCCCACTGCGTGGCCTGGATGTACCGGCTCATCGGGATGTCGATCTCGACGAGATGGGCGCCGAGCGTCTCCAACTGCGCGATGCCCCGGCGGACGGCGGTCTCCACCTCCGCGTCGACATGGTCGAAGTAGTAGTTGCGCGGTACCCCGACGCGCACGCCCGCCAGGTCCGGCTCCCGTTCCGGCCGGTGGTCGACGGCGGGGGCGTCCAGCGAGGCGGGGTCACGCGGGTCGTGCCCGGCGAGGACGTTCAGGACCAGGGCCGCGTCCTCGACGGTGCGGGTGACCGGGCCGACGTGGTCCAGCGACCAGGACAGCGATGTGACGCCGTGGCGCGGCACCAGCCCGTAGGTCGGCTTGAGGCCGACGACCCCGTTCAGCGCGGCGGGAACCCGGATCGACCCGCCGGTGTCGGTGCCGAGGGCGAAGATCGCCGCCCCAGCCGCCACCGCGACGGCGGACCCGCCGCTGGAGCCTCCCGCGACCCGGCCGCGGTCCCAGGCGTTGGCGGTCTGCGGGGTGGTCAGGCCGTAGGCGAACTCGTGGGTGTGGGTCTTGCCGACCAGGACGGAGCCTGCGGCCCGCAGCCGGGCGGCGACCGTGCTGTCGGCGGCGGCGCGGTGGCCGGCCCGGACCCGGGAACTGGCGCTGGTGGGCGAACCGGCGACGTCGATCAGGTCCTTGAGCCCGGCCGGGACGCCGTGCGGCGAGCCCCGGAACATGCCGCGGGCCGCTTCCTGCTCGGCCTCCCGCGCCGCGCCGCGGGCCTGCTCAGCAGTGACCGCGACGTACGCCTCGACGTGCGGGTCCACCTGGTCGATGCGTTCGAGGACCGAGTCCACCAGCTCGACGGGGGACAGCCGGCGGGCCCGGATCTGCTGCGCGGCGTCGGCGAGGGTCAGCTCATACGGCTGCATCGTGTTTCTCCTTTCCGGCGCGGTAGGCGCCGGCGGGCGGGGTGTCCCCGAAGTCCAGGTCACGCAGGACCGAGACGACGGAGTGGATGTGGTTGGCGGTGGCGGCGACTGCGGCGTGGCGGTCATCGGGCAGCGGAAGTCCGGCACGGGCGGCCCAGCGGGCGGCCTCGGGCGGCGTGAGTTCAACGGAGGGCACGGGTTTCTCCTGATCAGGGGGCGTGGCAACGAAGCCCCCCGCACTAAAAGCCAACAGTTTGCTTTAACTCGACCATAGGTCCTACTGTCGGGTTAACGCAAATTCATTGCATTTACGGAAGGAGTCCCATGCCCGGCGTCATGTCCGACGCACCCGCGCACGTCGCCCATCGGGCCGCCCGCGCCCGTACGAAGAGGCGCACGGCTTCCTTCGCCCTCGACGTGTCGATACTCGCGGCCCTCCTGGCCGCGTCCAGCGCTCCGACCCCGCTCTACCCGCTCTACCAGGACCAGTGGGGCCTCTCCGCGCTCGCCGTCACCGTGGTCTTCAGCGCGTACGCCCTGGCCCTGCTGCTGGCCCTGCTCACCACCGGAGCGCTCTCCGACCACCTGGGGCGACGCCCCGTCCTGGCAGGCGCCCTGCTCATGGCGGCCGCCTCCATGGTCCTCCTGGCCTCAGCGGACGGCGCGGGCTCCCTGACCATCGCCCGGGTCCTGCAAGGAGCGGCCACCGGCGCGGCCACCAGCGCCGCGGGCGCGGCGCTCCTCGACCTGGAGAACCCCCGGCGCCCGGGCCGGTCCGCCCTGGCCAACACCGTCACCCCGGTCGCCGGTATGGCCACCGGCGTGCTCGTCTCCGCCCCCGGTCCGCCGCACCCTGCTGGCCGCGGGCGCCGCTGTCGGCACCGTCTGGGCGCTGGGCGGCTTCTACTCCTCCCTCGGCCCGGCCCTCGTAGGCCTGGTGGCCCCCGACGCCCCGCAAGCAGCCCGTGGCATGGTCTTTTTCATTTTCAGTGCCACCGCCGCGCTCACCGTATGGGCGCTGCGGCGCAGGCCGCCCCGCGCCACGGCGATCGGCGGCTGCCTGTCCGTCCTGCCCGCCGCGGCCCTGACCCTGAGCGGTCTGCACGGCGCCGGGCTGCCCGCGGTCTACGGCGGCGCGGTACTGGCCGGCATCGCCTTCGGCGCCGTTTCCCAGGGGGCGCTGCGTATGCTCCTCGCCTCGCTCGACGAGCGGGACCGCGCCGCGACACTGGCCGCCTACTACATCCTCAGCTACCTCTCCATGAGCCTGCCCGCCGTCGCCGCGGGCGCCGCCACCCAGCACTACGGGCTGGGGGCCACCTCACACGCCTACGCCATCACCGCCGCTCTCCTCGCTCTGGCGGCCCTGGCGGCACTCACCGCGTCACGACACGGGGCGGCCCGCCCCGAAGCCGACCGCTCCCACTGAAGAGAACAACCGACCGCTTCCGCCGAAGAGAACCAAAGGAAACGACACACCATGCACACCTCCCCCGGCACCACTCCCATCCCCTCCTGGGCCGTGGGCGGCGTCACAGTCCACCGCATCGACGAAGTCGCCCTGCCGCCCGCGACCGGACCCTGGCTGCTGCCCGACGCCACCCCTGAGGTGGTGACCGCCCAGGACTGGCTGCACCCCCACTTCGCCGGCCAGGACGGGATTCTGCACATCGACAGCCACAGCTTCGCGTTCGTCGTGAACGGGCTGCGCGTTCTCGTCGACACCGGCATCGGCAACGGCAAGGAGCGTGCCAACCCGGCCTGGCACGACCTGCGGACCGACTTCCTGGAGCACCTCACCGGCGCCGGTTTCCCCCCGGACTCCGTCGACCTGGTGATCCTCACCCACCTGCACGCCGATCACGTCGGCTGGAACACACGGCAGGTGAACGGCGAATGGGTCCCCGCCTTCCCCAACGCCCGCTACCTCACCTCCCGCACCGAGCGGGAGTTCTGGGCCACGTACGACATGGAGGAGCCTCGCGAACAGATGTTCCGCGACTCCGTGATCCCGGTCGAACAGGCGGGTCTGCTGAGCACGGTCGACGTCCCGCACGAGGGGGCCGAGATCGCCCCCGGCCTGCGCTTGATCCCGACACCCGGCCACACCCCCGGCCACGTCGCCGTGGAACTGACCACCCAGGGTGAGACGGCACTGATCTCCGGCGACTGCGTCCACCACCCCGTCCAGCTCGCCCACCCCGTCATCGGCTCCTGCGTCGACATCGACCCGCGGCAGTCCGAGGCCACCCGTCGCAAGCTGCTCCGCTCCCTCGCCGGCACGGACACCCTCCTCCTCGGCACCCACTTCGCACCGCCCACCGCCGGCCGCGTGATCGCCCACGGGGACGCCTAC
Organism: Streptomyces sp. NPDC058674; assembly: GCF_042716505.1. NCBI lineage: Bacteria > Bacillati > Actinomycetota > Actinomycetes > Kitasatosporales > Streptomycetaceae > Streptomyces > Streptomyces sp. NPDC058674. The sequence goes on along the minus strand of NZ_JBHXSC010000067.1, from coordinate 25,598 downwards.
CGATTGGAGCCCGTCCCCGCTTCCTGATGCCGTTGCCACGCCGCCCCGGTCACCGCAGGTATGGCCGCCCCTCGGACCCCACCAGGGCCGCTCCTCTCGAATTCGCCGCCGAGGTCGAACACGCCAGGGACAAGTACGCGAAGGGCGTCTACGTACGGGGGATAGCCGGCTCGAGTCGATGGGTTTCCCGCGCTGCAGTCGTATCTGGCGGGGATCGAATCGGCCGACGCTGACCTGCAGCCTCGAAGGGACAAGATCGTGAGACAGCGAGAGGTGTCCCCTGAATGAGACATACAGAAAACCTGCAGACCACGGTCGTCATCTGGAGGGTGTAGAGCGTCCCGGCCGCCACGACGTGCTGGTACAGGCGGACCGTGTCCAGCGCGTATGTAGGCGCAATCGGGATGTCCCGTTCCGCTGTAGAGGTGTGCGAGGAGCTCGGGCTGGCGACGGTGCCCCGGGAGGTGACGCCGGGCCTGCGCCCCGTGATGGAGATAGCCGGGGTCGACCAGGAACTCATCGACTGGTCGGCCACCCGCCGCCGACGGATCGAGAACGTCCTGGAGGGCATCACCGACGACTACATCCAGAAGCACGGCCGGCTGCCCAGCGAGCGCGCCCGCCACGGTCTGGCGTGGTGGGCGGCGCAGGAGACCCGCCCGGACAAGAAGCCCCCGCGTCCGCTGGATCAGCTGCTCGCGTGGTGGCGCGTCTCCGCGCTCCTGAAGTTCGGGCAGCGGATGGTCGACGGGCTGCTTCAGCGGTGCCAGGCGGCCGGGGCGGCGGGCCTGGGTGGGGCCACGGGTGGACACCGCGCTCGCCGCCGTCGACGTCGCCGCGGTCGTCTTCACCGTGCGCAACGTCTTCGCCCGCCGGCACGTCCTGGCCGAAGCGCGTCGGCACCTGCTGGAGACCCTGCGGGGCCGCGCGCTCCCGCCCCGAATCGACAGCTACATCGCCAATCGGGCCCTGGAGCGCTACGGCCGTCAGCTCACCGTGCCCCAGAAGGGCCGGCGGGCCCCGGCCCCGGATCAGCTCACCTATACCGCCGACTTCGCCTGGCCCACCCGCTGGTGGATCGTAGGCAACGATGGGAAGCCGCCCCGGGAGTCGAGCCGGTACGAGCGAGCCCGGGTCGCCAGCCTCACCCTGCAGAACGCGATCCGCGCCGTCCTCACCGCGCCGCCCGCCGTACGCGACGAAGCGCAGACCGCGTCGGCCGCTACCGCGTCGGCCGTACCACCCGACCACGACCACGACCACGACCAGGCCGCGCCGCACGCCGTCGACCACCCCGGCCGGGACGCCGCCCTGACTCCGGCGCAGCGAGCCGCCGCCATCCACGTCCACCAGCAGGCCGCGATGCCGCAGGAGTACCTGGAGGGCCGCACGACGGACCCGGCGACGTGGGTGACCTCACCGCAGAACCTCGCCCGGATCGCCGCGATCACCCACGCGTCCGAAGCCCGTGGCCGCACGGTCGAAGAGCAGGCCGACCAGACGAAGCAGGCGACTCAGGCCAAGCATGCCCCGGCCGCCGACGCGGGCGGCCAGCAGCAGCGGCACCCCACGGCGCAGCCGGACCAGGGCAGGGGAGCGGGTCCCCGCTGAGGGAACGTCCCACGGACCAGGTGTCCGTGGGACGTCATCGTGTACTCCTTCGGGTCACCAGTCGCGCCGCAGGACCGGGACCGTCCTGCGGAACAGACAGCGAGGCCGCCGCGCCAGCAGTCGGGACGCGGCCGCGGCTTACGACCTGGAGGCGTCCGGGGTCGGCGAGGGTGCGGGGGAGTGATCGCCGAAGCATGGAGGCCACGATGGTCAACCCGATCCCGACGTACATCTCGCCGGAGCGGCTGGAGCGCCTGGCGGAGCTCGCCGACGCGAGCCGGCTGCGCGCGGCGCTGCACCCCGCGCCGAAGCCGCCGCCCATCCGACACCGCTCCCGCACAAGGCAGTACCCCGGTGGCCGGCCTTCCGCGTGGGGCCCCGCCCGGTCGCGCCGTCGCCGGGGATGAGCGGGCACGGTGGACTCCACCGCATCCGGCGTCTGGGCGGGCCGATGCACCCGAGTGGAGAGTGGAGCCCACCGTGGCGGCCACCGGTGGGAGTGGAGTCCACCGAGTGGGTGGAGCCCATCGCGATGTCCATCGGGTGGGAGTGGACTCCACTCCGGCGAGCATCGGCCGGTGGGGGAGTGTCGGGCATCCAGCTCGGCTTTGGCCACGCCTCCGATGACGTCCATGACAGCGGCGGTCAGCAGGGCCGTGGTCACGTGGTCGATCTCGCGACTGCAGCAGGCGCTGACATTGACGGCATGGGTCGGTCTGAAGCCGAGGACGATCTCCACCTCGGGCTCGTCCGCGTGCTAAGCCTCGAAGGTGCTCTCGTCGCCGGCACCGGGCCGCATCAAGTAGACCAGGAAGGGCCGACGCCAGTCCCTCGCGCTGCGGATTGAATCCCACCAGGACCGTGAGCTCCTCGTCCGCGGTGGCGTTGCCGAGGAGTGGAAGCGGGAACGGCTTTCGCCAGTCCTCCCCTCGCCTGTCCTCGACGCCCAGTCGCTCTGCGGGCACATTGACATCGAAGAACCTGGGCCGCTTCTCGTCGAAGTGGGAGGAGAGCCCCGAAATCAGCACGCGGAACTCCCGCAGCGCAGCCGGGGAGAGCGGCTCCGCCAACTCGATCACCAACGTCGGACCAGACATGCTGGGAGCCTAGCTTTGATCGGCTCCGCGACCGCTCAATTTTGTTCCCACACCGAATCCAGCCGGTCCGAGGACCGACGCCGCCAACCCGGCGAACCTATGCGGTCAGAGCACTAGCTGTCGTAGGGGACCCAGGCGCGCTCGCCCGCGTCGTTCGTGCCGTACCAGTAGTGCGGCATCCCCTTGATGCTGGTGGTGTGGAAGGGGCGGCCGTTGTCGTCGATACGGATGGTGCCGGTGCGGCCCTGGGAGGACCAGTCGAGTTCGAGGTACCAGCGGGCGTCGTAGGTTTGTGTCGTCGCGGCGACCAGCAGCACCTCCGGGTCCTCGGCGGAGACGCGGTACGGGAACTGCACGGCCGGCAAGGTGTGCGCACTGTCGGCGCCGTCCCTCGGACTGGCGATGGGGCGATCGATGTCCAGATCCACCGTGAAGCGGCGGGGCGTGAGGTCGCTGCCGCAGCCTTGGTCCATGGCGTACGCGCTGCCCGCGACCGGGTTGCCGCGGCTGACGATGCGAACGCGGAGCGCCTCCAGAACCACAGCCGTGGACGACCGCCCCTGCAGCGAGATCCGCACCCTCGTCTGCCGCCCGTGCACCGCGTCCTGCGTCGCCGCCCACACACCGGCGTCCTGTTGCACCGGCGGCGGAGGCACCTGTGCGGGCGGCCTGTCGACGACGTAGTCGTGGTCGCAGCCCTTGTCCCAGACCAGGGAGTCGGTGCTCCAGGTGAGGGGCAGGCCGGTGTCCGGCTTCGCGGCCGACGTGGAACCGCCGCGGGTGGCGGATGGGGCGGGAGCCTTCTGCCGGTCGCCGGGCGACGCGGAGTTCCGGGACGGGGAGGGGGAGGTGACGGCCGACGGGTTCGCCGAGCGGTGGCGTGTGTCGGGGGCGGTCGTCCGCCGGCCCGCGGGGCGTGCGGCGTCCGCTTCGGAGGAGCGGCCGTGCGACAGGGCGAACGTGCCGCACAGAGTCGCGAGCAGCGCGCAGGCGACCGTGGTGGACGCCAGGACTCGTCGGTGGCGGTACCACGGGCGGGGGGTGGGGGAGGGGGCGGCCTCGTCCGGGCCGGGATCGTCCCCGAGCTGCTCCGCGGAGCTGCGCGCCTCGACGAGGCTCCCGTCCGTGTCCGTGTCCGTGTCCTGGTCCGGACCAGTCGCCTCCGCCGTATCGGCCGTACGCACCCGCTGCCGAGCCGCCACCGCCGACAGCCACAGCCGGTGCAGCTCGAGCCGCTCCTGCGGACTCGCCCCGCAGAAGGCCGCGAGCCGTTCCACGGACGCGAAGTCCTGCGGCACCGTCTCGCCCGCGCAGTACCGGTGCAGCGTGGAGGTGTTCATGTTGAGGCGGCGGGCCAGGGAGCCGTAGCTCCGGTCCGTGCGGTCCTTCAGTTCGCGCAGCAGCGCCGCGAACTCCTCGACATCGTCCCGCATCGGCACCGTTACACTCCGTCGTTCGCCCGCCCAGCCTGCATCCCGGGCACTCATATCCCTGCACGTCAGATGGGCTGGGATGGTTCCATCGTCGCCGAAAGGGTGGCAGTCGTTGCGCCGGCCTGCGGTGACCGCCCATGCTCTTGGTGTCGCACCGACCAGGGCCGGGCCACCAACCGGCGGCGGGGCGACACCCGACACACAGGCGCTGACGGTTGCTTCCACGGCCACCGCGCTTGATGCGTCGTCACCCACGCTCACCATGCCGGTTGCCGTACTCGTCGCGGCACCGGTCAGGACACCCGCACTCCTGTCCGATCGGGCAGTCGTGCCGTCCTGTGCCGCAACGGAGGGTGACGAGGTGGCGACACGTCGGTCGGCCGCTTCGGCACGAGAGCCGGAACCGGCCGAGAACAACCGCACACCAACCAGAAGAGGAAGACGCACATGAACAGGAAGTCCCTCGCACACCGTCGTTCGCACCGCCGCGCGGCGGTCGCCACCGGCCTCGTCCTGGCTGTCGGACTGGGTCTGTCGGCACAGGCGTCGGCACAGGCGTCCGTCCCTTCCTCCGCGAAGGCGTCCACCGCCGCGCCGCGGCCGGTCAGCGGCACGCCCGGCCAGGCGGTGACCCGGGTCGCCGACTTCTACGGCGCGTACATCGACGCGAAGGGCGACTACGCCGACCCGGACGCCACGCTGGCCACGGCGCTCCGCGAGCACTACTTGACGCCCGACTTCGCCGGGCGGTTGGCGGCCTGGGAGGAGGAGAACGGGGTGGACGGCGTCCTGCGCGCCCAGAACGTCCCCGCGCAGTGGACGGTGACCGACAACGGGACCGTGGGTCACGGCCGTGAGGTCATCGTCACCCTGACCTACGGCAGCGGGGAGACGACGCAGAAGACCAAGCTCTTCGTGCTGATGGAGCGGTACAACCACATCAGCGACATCGGGACTACGAGCAGCCGCTGACGGCGGGCCGCTCCGCCCCGGGCCCGGACGTGCGAGTGAGGGGGGGCGAAGGGTTCGGCGCCCGGCCCGGACGCGTACCGGGTGCGCCCGGGCCCCCCGGGCGAGGGATCAGTAGTCCACCGAGGTGAACGTCTCACTTGGGGCACCAGATGCCTTCCCGGTGTCTTTGGGGCACGCCGCGTGCACCCAATACGCACGATCGCCTGGCCCACCTCAATAGGGTGATCGCATCGCTGGGAATGGGCCGCGAACCGTGCCGTGGTGGTCGGCAGATGCTTGCTCCACGGGCGCGGCCCCTGAGGTGGGGCCGTCGGTTTCGGGCCTGGTTCCATCCACTTTCGGATCTCGTCGAACTCCTGCCCTCGGTAGCGAACCACGCCCTCCCCGAAAACGGGTCCGGCGCCGCCCAATTCCTCCTGCAGCGCGCTGAGGAACGCAATGAGCCGACTGAGGGCGTTCGCGGGACGCGAGGCATGCGAGCCGCACCGGTCACTGATATACGGCAGTCGATACGCCGTGCACCCACGGCCCTTTAAGCGCGTGCCAGCGGTGATGGAGGGCGCTGACGGGACGCTTGCGAGGATTGGTTTCGAGCCGGCGGCTGCCTGCGAGCGGCGCCTACCGATCAAGCCCTGCAAGCGTTCACGATGCTGTTGTGGACATCACTACCGCTATCGCCTCCTGCGGCACCGCTGTCGTCGGGGGATACGTGGGCCGCATCGGCGCGTTTCCTGCCTCGCCGGGCCATTCCTTGGCGGAACGAAAGGGAGACTTGATGCCGCTCTACCTATAGAGGTTCAGCTACACACCGGGAACTTGGGCGAGGCTGATCGTCCACCCCGAGGACCGCGCAAAGGCCGCACGAGTCGGTCGGCGGGAAGCTCCATGGCTTCTGGTACGCCTTCGGCCGGCACGACGGCTACAGCCTGTGGGAGGCCCCCGACAACGTGTCCATGGCCGCGGTTGCTCTGGCGTTTGGTGGAGGCGGCGCGCTTAGCTCGTTCGAGACGACAGTTCTCCTGACCGTCGATGAAACCATGGATGCCCTGCGTAAAGCCGAACGAGTCCAGTACCGGGCGCCGGGCGCGTAGCGGTCCAGGCCAATGCGTTCTCGGGTGACGAGATGAGCGGTTCGCGCAGGTGCGGCCCTTCGCGGGATCTGCCGGCTGGCAAACGAACGGGACCCCTGATGATCAAGGTTGTCGAAGCGTAAGATCATGAACAGGGGTCGCGTTCGAATGTCGGGCCTTCAGCAGGTCAAGGCCCCCCTCAGGGTCACCCGATTGGAGTAACCGCGCGTGCCGCGGACACGTCGAGCAGTCATTCTGGGAAGACCCAAACGGGCTAACCTCGAGAGGAGTAAGCCATGCGCGTTCGACGACTGCTCGGCCTGACCCTCGCAACCCTGGCCTTCGCAGGAATGAGCGTCACTGCGTCCTTCGCGGCCGAGGCGGCCGCACCCCAGGTGTCCTGGGCAGACTGCAAGTACGCTGGCGGAAACCCGGCAAAGCACAGCAGTGGCTACTGGTACTGCCAGGGCGGCACGTACGATGGCCAGCGGGTCTACGGCAGCAGCGGCTACTGAGCACGTACGACCCAAAGTCGTCGGCTCGCTACCGTGACCCGAGACGCTCGTGCCGACGGTCTGCTCCTCGGTAGTGGACTGACCCAGCCTCGTTGACGCGGCGCGCAGACCCTGTCCGTGTGGAGAACTTCGCGCGGAGTGTCGGGCGTTCATCGCCCGCCCCCGAGCGGATTCGGCGGCAGATCTGCGCGCCCCGGCAATCAGGTAAGACCCGGCCAGGTCCTCGTCGAAGCCGGTGGTCCCCGCTCACCGGCAGCAGGCCGGGCTCGCCATGGGGCGGGGCGTGTGCGGTGCCGGTCGGATGCCGTGGGTGGGGTGTTTTGGGCGTGGATGCCGCCTGGCACCAACTCCAACTCCAACTCCAACCACACCGTGCAGACCCGGGCCTTGCACGTCTACCTGCGCTGGCGCAACGCCAACGCCCGCCGCCGTGACGTCCTGGCCGCCGAGCGTAGGAACGTGCCCGCATCCGAAGCGAGAAGGCATCCGCTGGGGCTGACCGATCTCAGCAGCAGCCTGACCAGGCACTCCCGAGCGAACTTCTCCTTTGCGGCGGAGACGCCTGAGCCTATGCCCGGGGTGCGCCGTCCCACCGCCATGTGGTGAGACGGGGGTGTCCAAATAGTTCGGCGCGTCCGGTGGCCCACAAGAGGGTGGGCCAGGGATCCGTGGACGACGGTGCGTCCGGAAACAGCCGAGCGAGCACCCGAGAGCACAGATCGGCAGGCGGGCTCCACGCGAGACCGAGCCCTTGTGCCAGGTCGTGCGTGTGCACCAGGGTCTCCACGATCCCCATCGCGGCAAAACCCTCGGGGTCCGAGACGCCGAAGACGTGGTGAGCGCGGGTCTGCGAAGGCGTCGTGCGCACCATGGCGACCAGCAGCGCGCCGCTCGCTTCTAGGACCTGCAGCAGGCCGACGGGCCCCGCCTTACGGTTCGCGTGAATGGCGTTCGCTGGGCCGCCGGGACGTCGGCTCTCCCACACGAAGGGAACCTCGCCATTCAAGGGCGGTGTTTTGGGGCCCAGTTGCGCAGCGTAGGCGAAGAGGTCGTCGCTGAGGTGCTCAACGGTTTCCCAGCAGTCCCATTCCAGCGAACCGGCCTTGCCTTCCCACGCGGCTGGGGGCGCCTCGCGAAGGACTGTCACGGCGAGTTGCACGGCAAGGTCGAGGTCGTCCGCGGTGACGGGGGGCTGAGAGAGGGCAATATCGGCTGATCGGGACATGGAAGGACCGTACCGCGACCGGAGGGAGCCATCCCTCCTTAAAAGGGGTGTTTAGCCCAAGTTTGCGCGGTTGTCTTTTGGTTTGGGCTTCACTTCGTCTGGGGCCGCTGAGGTCGCTGTGAGTGGTGGTGCACGAGTCGCGATTCCGGCGCCGTGTTGGCCTGGCTGCTTCTGTTTGGTCCCAAGATGCCGGGCTTCGCGCCGTGTGCTTCGGGCGCCGGTCCGCGCGCCTGGGGCAGGTGGGTAGTTCAGACCATGCCTGAACACCCCGCCGCTATCCGAGCGATCTGTCCGATGCTCGGTGGGAGTGGGTCGAGCCAGTCCTGACCGCGTGGCGATCCGAGCGCCGCGGTCGTGGACTGGACATCGGCCGGCCGCCCGACCACGACCTGCGCAGCCTCCTGAACCCGGTCCTCTACGCCAACCGGACCGGGATCCCCTGGCGCTGTCTGCAGCACGACTACCCGCACTGGAACACGGTCTACGCGTACTTCGCGCGCTGGCAGGAGGAAGGAGTCTTCGATCAGCGAAACAGTCTCCTCCGCCGCCAAGTCCGCAGGCAAGAGGGCCGGGAGGAGGACCGACCGCCTGCGTCATCGACGCACAGAGCATCAAGACCTCCACCAACGTGCCGGCCCGTGAACAAGGCATCGACGCAGGCAAGAAGATCGTCGGCCGTAAGCGGAGCATCGTCATCGACACCGGCGGACTCCTCCTGGCCGTCGTGGTCACCGCGGCGAGCGTGCAGGACTCGATCGCCGGCCAGGCCCTCATCGACCCTGGCCATCGAGCACCCCACCGTCCGCAAGACCTGGGTGGACGGCGGCTACCGCCAGCACCTCGTCGAGCACGCCGCCACCCTCGGCATCGACATGCACGTCGTCCGCCGCGACCCCACCACCAGGGGATTCACCGTCCTGCCCCGTCGCTGGACCGTCGAACGCACGCTGGGATGGCTGACGAACCACCGCCGCTTGGCCCGCGACTCCGAAGCCTACCCACACCGCTCCGAAGCCATGATCCACCTCGCGATGATCAACCTCATGACCCGCAGACTCACCGCCGAATCCACCCCCAGCTGGCGCGGAGCCTGAACTAACCCCATCCCGGCAATCCGGGATGAAACGACGGGATGAAGGGCCTCACCGCCTGGCACCTGCTCCGCACGAGCGGACGCGTCGCCCCGGGCGAATCGGTCGTAGTGCACGCCGGCGCCGGGGGCACCGGCTCAACCGCCGTCCAGCTCGCCAAGACGTTCGGGGCCGGACGTGTCATCGCCACCGCATCGACGCAGGAGAAACGCGACCTCGCCCTCGCCTTGGGCGCGGACGTTGCGGTCGACGCCGACGCGGAGGGTCTGAAGGATCGGCTGGCGGAGGCCAGCGGGGGCCGCAAGGTCGACGTAGTCCTTGAGATGGCCGGCGGCCGGGTCTTCGAGGAGTCCCTCGCCGCCCTCGCGCCCTTCGGCCGGCTCGTCACCTACGGCATGGCCGGCCGGCAGGCGCCGGAGCCGGTCCATGCCGCTCAGCTGATGGGCCGGTCCCGGGCGGCCGTCGGCTTCTGGCTGATGCACGCGACCGGCCGCCCCGGCATGTACCAGGATCACTTGTCCGAGCTGCTGGAGATGGTCGAGGACGGACGCCTCTCACCCCGGGTCGGTCGCGTCTACCCACTCGCGGAAGGGGCTAGAGCCCACGAAGACCTCCCCGCACGCAGGACGGTCGGCAAGCTGGTGCTCGACACCTCGCGCTGAGCCTTCGCCGCGGTTCCTGAAACCGGAGGCCCGCTCGCCACACCAGTGTTTGGCCCACCCCCCGGCCTCCGCGCCCTACACCTGGCAGGCAGCCGGGTACGTGGGGGTGCGGAGGCCGGTTTCCACGGTGTCACCTTTCCGGACCGTCGAGGCCGCGAGGCGGGCTCAGTGGCGGTGAAGAACCTGGTGGGCTCCCGCGTGGGCCACCGAACGTGCCCGCCGTCACCACCGCCGCATCGCATCCGCGTAGGGAGCAAGAACGCGGAGTCGACGGCCGGCAGGGGCGACCTGCTGCACATCACGCCGATCGCGGGCGGCTATGGCCGGCGTGGTCCGCCGGCCCGCGCCCCGCGAGATCACGATCCGGTCAAGAGGTGTCCCGGGGGTCTTGTTTTGCATGCGTGGAATCGATTCCATGCACCCGTCGATGTAATCGATTCCACGAGTGCCCACCCGGTACTCGCACGACTGAACCACAAGGAGGTGGAGCGGCGGTGGCAAGCATCAAGGACGTCGCAGCCAAGGCGGGCGTTTCCGTCGCCACGGTCTCGCGCGTGCTGAACGACCATCCGTCGGTCAGCGCCGACGCACGCACCCGCGTGCTGGCCGCCGTCGAGACCCTGGGCTACCGCCCGAACGCCGTCGCCCGCTCCCTGCGCACCGACCAGACCTACACCCTCGGCCTGGTCATCAGCGACGTACTGAACCCGTACTTCACCGCACTGGCCCGCTCCGTCGAGGAGGAGGCCCGCGCGTTCGGCTACAGCGTCATCATCGGCAACGCCGACGAGCGGCCCGAGCTCCAGGACCATCACGTACGCAACCTCCTGGACCGCCGGATCGACGGCCTGCTCATCTCCCCGACGGACGGCGGCTCGCCGCTGATACTGGATGCCGCCCGGGCCGGGACGCCCATGGTGTTCGTTGACCGGTGGATCCCGGGCGTGGACGTGCCAGTCGTCCGGGCTGACGGGCGGGCCGCCGTACGGGACCTCGTGGCGCATCTGCACGGGCTCGGGCACCGACGGCTCGCGATCATCGCGGGCCCGGCGGCGACCACGACCGGCCGGGAGCGCGTCGAGGCCTTCCGGGAGGCGCTCGGCGCGTACGGGCTCGAACTGCCCGACACCTACATAGGGCAGGGCGACTTCCAGGCCGCGAGCGGCCGGCGGGTCACCGAGGGGTTCCTGGCCCTGGCCGAGCCGCCCGAGGTCCTGTTCGCGGCCGACAACCTGATGGCGCTAGGCGCGCTGGACGCGCTGCGTGCCCGTGGCCGGCGCGTGCCGGACGACCTCGCGCTGGCCGCGTTCGACGACATCCCGTGGTTCGTGCACACCGATCCGCCGATCACCGCGATCGCCCAGCCGACGGGCGAGCTGGGCCGGGCCGCCGTACGGGCCCTGGTCGACCGCATCGAGGGACGGCCCGGCGAGTCCGTCACCCTCCCCGCCCGCCTCGTCGTACGCCGCTCCTGCGGCGAGAACCTCGTAACGAACAGGAGCCAGTCGTGAGCAACGCGGACGAGTTGTTGCGCATCGAGGGCATACGCAAAACGTTCCCGGGCGTGGTGGCGCTGGACGGCGTCGACTTCGACCTTCGCCGGGGCGAGGTGCATGTGCTGCTTGGTGAGAACGGCGCGGGCAAGAGCACCCTGATCAAGATGCTCTCCGGCGCCTACACCCCCGACGCCGGGCGCATCCTGGCCGGGGGTGAGGAGACACGCATCCAGGGTGCGCAGGACTCCGAGCGGCTCGGGATCGCCACCATCTACCAGGAGTTCAACCTCGTGCCTGACCTGACGGTCGCCGAGAACATCTTCCTGGGGCGCCAGCCGCGCCGCTTCGGCATGATCGACCGGAAGAGGATGGAGGCGGACGCCAAGGTCCTCCTCGCACGGGTGGGCGTGAACGTGTCGCCCCGCGCGCGGGTGAGTGAGCTCGGCATCGCACGCCTGCAGATGGTCGAGATCGCCAAGGCGCTCAGCCTGGACGCGCGCGTGCTGATCATGGACGAGCCGACGGCCGTGCTCACCTCTGAGGAGGTCGAGAAGCTCTTCGCGATCGTGCGCAGGTTGCGCGAGGACGGCGTCGGGATCGTCTTCATCACGCACCACCTGGAGGAGATCGCCGCCTTGGGCGACCGGGTGACCGTCATCCGCGACGGCCGGAGCGTCGGGCAGGTCCCGGCCTCCACGCCCGAGGACGAGCTTGTACGGCTCATGGTGGGGCGCTCGATCGAGCAGCAGTACCCGCGCGAACGGGGCGACCGCGGAGCTGCGTTGCTGTCCGTCGAGGGGCTCACCCAGGACGGTGTCTTCCACGACGTTAGCTTCGAGGTGCACGCCGGCGAGGTCGTCGGCATCGCGGGGCTCGTCGGAGCCGGCCGTACGGAGGTCGTACGGGCGGTCTTCGGGGCCGACCCGTACGACCAGGGCACCGTGAAGGTCGCCGGCACCCCGATCGCCAAGTACGACGTCAACGCGGCGATGACCGCCGGCATCGGGCTCATCCCGGAGGACCGCAAGGGACAGGGCCTGGTGCTGGACGCGTCCGTCGAGGAGAACCTCGGTCTGGTGACGCTGCGGTCGGCCACGCGGGCGGGACTCGTCGACCTCAAGGGCCAGCGCACGGCCGCCGGGCGGATCGCCGAGCAACTCGGCGTGCGGATGGCCGGACTCGGCCAGCACGTGCGGACACTCTCCGGCGGCAACCAGCAGAAGGTCGTCATCGGCAAGTGGCTGCTCGCCGACACCAAAGTACTGATCCTCGACGAGCCGACGCGCGGCATCGATGTCGGCGCCAAGGTCGAGATCTACCACCTCGTCAACGAACTCACCGCCGCCGGCGCGGCCGTCCTGATGATCTCCAGCGATCTTCCCGAGGTGCTCGGCATGAGCGACCGGGTGCTGGTGATGGCCCAGGGCCGGATCGCCGGTGAACTCTCCGCCCACGAGGCGACCCAGGACACCGTGATGGCACTCGCCGTCAGCACTCCTTCGACCGGAACGGAGGCCTCCCGTGGCCACTGACACGCTCAAGAGCACGATAGGCGCGGGTGGCGCCTCCGCAGGCCTGCGACGCCTCTTGCTCGACAACGGCGCGCTCACCGCGCTCATCGTTCTCTTTATCGGGATGTCGGCACTGTCCGGTGACTTCCTGACGGCGGACAACCTGCTCAACGTCGGCGTCCAGGCGGCCGTGACCGCCATCCTCGCCTTCGGCGTGACCTTTGTGATCGTCTCGGCGGGCATCGACCTGTCGGTCGGCTCGGTCGCCGCACTGTCGGCCACGGTCCTCGCCTGGAGCGCCACCTCGGCGGGTGTTCCGGTCTTCCTCGCCGTACTCCTCGCCATAGCGACGGGAATCGTCTGCGGACTGGTCAACGGCATCCTGATCTCCTACGGCAAGCTGCCGCCGTTCATCGCCACATTGGCCATGCTGTCCGTGGCCCGCGGCCTGTCCCTGGTCATCTCCGGGGGCTCCCCCATCGCGTTCCCCGACTCGGTCTCCCACCTCGGGAACGTGCTCGGCGGCTGGCTGCCGGTGCCGGTGCTGGTGATGGTCGTCATGGGCCTGATCGCCGCCTTCGTCCTCGGCCGGACGTACATCGGCCGCTCGATGTACGCGATCGGCGGCAACGAGGAGGCTGCGCGGCTGTCCGGCCTGCGCGTGAAGAAGCAGAAACTTGCCATCTATGCCTTCTCCGGCGTCTTCGCCGCCGTCGCCGGTGTCGTGCTCGCGGCCCGGTTGTCCTCCGCGCAGCCGCAGGCCGCTGACGGATACGAGCTGGACGCGATCGCCGCGGTCGTCATCGGCGGCGCCTCCCTCGCGGGTGGCACGGGCAAGGCGTCCGGCACACTGATCGGCGCGCTGATCCTGGCCGTGCTGCGCAACGGGCTGAACCTGATGAACGTCTCCGCGTTCTGGCAGCAGGTCGTCATCGGTGTCGTCATCGCGCTGGCGGTGCTGCTCGACACCGCTCGCCGCAAGGCCGGGGCGGCGCCGGTCGCGGCGGGCACCGGTGGCGACAAGGGCAGGCAGGCGGCGACGTACGCGCTCGCGGCCGTGGTCACCGTCGCGATCGTCGGTGCCACGTCCTTCCTGCACAACGGCTCCTCCGCCACAAGCAGCCCGAAAATAGGCCTGTCGCTGTCAACCCTCAACAACCCCTTCTTTGTGCAGATCCAGGCGGGCGCCCAAGCCGAGGCGAAGAAGCGGGGCGTAGACCTGACCGTCACGGATGCCCAGAACGACGCGTCCCAACAGGCAAACCAGCTGCAGAACTTCACCAGTGCCGGCCTCGGCGCGATCATCGTCAACCCGGTGGACTCGGACGCGGCCAGCAACTCGGTGAACGTGGCCAACAAGGCGAAGATCCCGGTCATCGCGGTGGACCGTGGCGTCAACAAGGCTCCGGTTGACACGCTGGTCGCCTCCGACAACGTCGCCGGCGGTGAACTCGCCGCTAAAACCATCGCCGACAAGCTGGGCGGCACGGGCAAGATCGTGATTCTGCAGGGCCAGGCCGGCACCTCCGCCGCCCGCGAGCGCGCCCAGGGCTTCGCCAACGGCCTCAAGGCCTACCCCGGCATCCAGGTCGTGGCCCAGCAGCCCGCCGACTTCGACCGCACCAAGGGCCTCGACGTGATGTCGAACCTGCTCCAGGCCCACCCGGACGTCCAGGGCGTCATCGCCGCGAACGACGAGATGGCCCTAGGCGCGGTCAAGGCGCTGGGCTCCAGGGCCGGCACGTCGGTCTCGGTGGTCGGCTTCGACGGCACGCCGGACGGACTCAAGGCCGTCGCGGGCGGCACGCTGTACGCGTCCGTGGCACAGCAGCCGTCGCAGCTCGGCAGGATGGCGGTGGACAACGCCCTAAAGGCGCTCCAGGGCGAGAAAGTCGAGGAGACGGTGAAGGTGCCGGTGAAGGTGGTCACGAAGGAGAACGTCGCCGGCTTCAGCGGCTGACATCGGGCAACGGCCGGGCGGTCGTCCACCACCGGTGGGACAGCGCGGCCATGTCACTCACGTGGGGAGACAACTTGTGTACGACTACGACCTCCTAGTCGTGGGGTCGGCCAACGCCGACCTGGTGATCGGAGTGGAGCGCCGGCCGGGTGCCGGTGAGACCGTACTCGGCTCCGACTTGGCCGTCCACCCGGGCGGTAAGGGCGCCAACCAGGCGGTCGCCGCCGCCAGACTCGGTGCCCGTACGGCTCTGCTGGCCCGGGTCGGCGACGACGCGCACGGCCGGCTGCTGCTGGACTCCCAGCGAAAGGCCGGTGTCGACACGGTGGGTGTCCTGGTGGGCAGTGCGCCGACCGGGGTCGCGCTAATCACGGTCGACCCGACCGGGGACAACAGCATCGTCGTCTCGCCGGGCGCGAACGCCCGGCTGGCCCCGGAGGACGTGCGCGCCGCCGGGTGCCTGTTCCAGCGCTCCCGGGTGGTCTCGGCGCAGTTGGAGATCCCGCTGGAGACCGTGGTGGAGGTTGTACGGAATCTGGCGCCCGGCAGTCGCTTCGTCCTGAACCCGTCGCCGCCGCGCCCTCTACCGCCAGAGGTACTGGCGGCCTGCGACCCGCTGATCGTCAACGAGCACGAGGCGAAGGTGATCCTGGGCAACTCCGCCGTCGGGGACGCTCCCGAGGAATGGGCGCGGATCCTGCTGGCGAAGGGCCCGCGGTCGGTGGTGGTGACGCTGGGCTCGGAGGGCGCGCTGGTGGCGTCGGCGGAGGGCGCCGGCCGTGTCGCCTCTGTGCAGGTGGACGCGGTGGACACGACGGGCGCGGGCGATGCGTTCACGGCCGCGCTGGCCTACCGGCTCGGTGCCGGCGAGTCCCTGGCCCAAGCGGCGGCGTACGCGGCTCGGGCCGGGGCGGCGACAGTGACGAAGGAGGGCGCGCAGGTGTCCTTCCCGACAGCGGCGGAGGTTGCTGCCTTGTGAAGAAGGCCGGAATACTGAACCGGCATCTAGCCGGTGCCCTGGCCGAACTGGGCCATGGTGACGGGGTGCTGGTGTGCGACGCGGGCATGCCCGTACCGGACGGCCCGCGGGTGGTGGACCTGGCCTTCCGGGCCGGAGTGCCGGCGTTCGCGGAGGTTTTGGACGGGCTTTTGGCGGAGCTGGTCGTCGAGCGGGCAACGGCGGCGGAGGAGGTACGGCGGGCGAATCCGCAGGTGTCGAAGCTGCTGGACGGCTACTTCCCCGCCCTGGACCTCGTCCCGCACGGGCGCCTCAAGCAGCTGTCGGCGGGAGCCCGGCTCGTCGTCCGCACGGGCGAGGCACGGCCGTACGCGAACGTGCTGCTGCGCTGCGGCGTCTTCTTCTGAGACCACCAGTACGGTTTCGAGGGGGCCCGGTCCGTCGACCGGGTCCCCTCGGCCTTTCGCTCTCCGCCAGGAACCCTGCGAACCCTCCCGGAGTCCCCCCGCGCGGCCACCGCCCCGGGCTACCACTGTCGGGGTGAAAGGTCGATCGGCCGTGACCGGGTCCGTGCAGGATCCCTGCGGGTCCGCTGACCAGGTACGCGCGCCTGGACGGCGGGCCACGGCCGGAAGTGCCGCCGGTACCGGCGGTGGTCCGAGGCCGGGGCACGCGCCGTGCCTACCGGAGCCGTCACGGCTGGGGAAAACCTCAGAGCGGGCCGCTCCGCTGGTGGGGCGGCCCGTCTCGAACGAGCGGGCCTCATCGCCCGCAGCCTCGCGTGCGACGAGGGCATCGACGCCGACCCGGAGTCGGTCGTGGTCACCGTCGGCTGCCAGGAGGCGATGTTCTTGGTCCTGCGGGCGCTGCGCGCCGACCCGCGCGACGTCCTGCTCTCGGTCTCGCCCATGTACGTCGGTCTCACCGGCGCGGCACGGCTGGTCGAGATGCCCGTCCTGCCCGTCGCCGGCGGCGCGGCGGGCATCGACCTGGACGACCTGGTCGCGCAGATCCGCGGCGCGAGGCAGCGGGGGCAGCGCCCGCGGGCGTGCTACGTGATGCCCGATTTCGCCAACCCGTCCGGTCTAAGCATGGACCTGGCCACCCGGCGCGCACTGCTGAAAGTGGCCGAGCAGGAGGACATCCTCCTGCTGGAGGACAACCCGTACGGCCTGTTCCACCGCGGTGGGGGAAGGCCTACCCTCAAGGCGCTGGACACCGGCCGTCGCGTGGTCTATCTGGGCTCCTTCGCCAAGACGGTGCTGCCCCCGGAGCCAGGGTCGGCTACGCGGTGGCCGATCAGCGCGTCCGCGACGCGCAGGGCGTCACAGGCCTGTTCGCCGACCAGCTCTCCAAGATCAAGAGCATGGTGACGGGGACGACACCGCCGAGGGCGGCACTAGCCAGTACCAGGCGCTCGCGGCGTGTCAGGCGCGTGCGGGACATGGGACCTCCACAGATTGTGGTCAGCGGGTGGGTAGCCGGCCGGCTCGCTATCCACGTTCGGACCTGCAGGAAGATCGACTCCCGGTTGCGACAAGGCGCGAACCAAGTCGCCTATTCGGGCTGTTCAGCCCATGCCGGGCACGGGGGTGGGGAACGATGATGCGATGAGTCGCGACACGGGGGGCGGTTCGGTGAAGCGGCCGCGGCCGCTGGAACGGGCACGGGTGGGATGGCCGCGCCCTCTGCAAGAGCTGAAGGACCTGCTTTACGAGGTGTACCTGGCGGCGGGTATGCCGATCCTGGATGAGATCGCCAAGGACATCGCCGCAACCGACGCCGAAGAGCGCCTGGTGATGGGTGCGCCGAGCCGGGATACCGTGCGTCGCTGTATCAGCGATCCGGTCCTGCGGACGAGCAGATCGCCGCCCTAGCCACACGGGCCGCCGCTGACATCGCCGTCGACAACCCGTCTTTGGTGGCCAGGCTGCTGGACAGCCTGCGAGCGGTCGGGGCGGACGAGCAGGTCGCCGGCCTGGTTGCACGGCTTCCTGCCGCAGGGGGCTTCCATCAATTCATCAAGATCAGCAGCCAGCTAGAGCAGTTCCGACTCGGGCGGGAGCCCGATGGGAGTGTCGCCACCTCGTGGACATGGGAGGACCTGGCGTGATCCACCCGCGTTCGCAGACCTCGATTGATGGAGCACTGCAGTTACCAGCGCCAGGGCAGCGGACCACATCGTCCAACTTGGTCACCAACATGCCAGAAGAATCCTCGGATAGCCGTTAGGCATGTGAAGAGCTGCTACATAGCTCACATGCCTTGACGCCTCAACGGCACCCCGTGACCAGGCACCTGTGCCCCGGCATCAGCGTCGAAGACCATCGCGTGGTCGATGTGCTCCCCACCCGTGAAGCCGGGCCGCTGGCCGGGTGGTTGATTCGTTACCCCGGTGTCGAGATCATCTGCCGGGACCGAGCGGGCGCCTACGCCGAGGGTGCCCGGCGCGGTGCCCCCGGAGCTCTGCAGGTCGCTGACAGGTTCCATCTGTGGCAGGGTCTCGGCCGAGCCGTGGAGACCTGCGTCGCCGCCCATCGCGACTGCCTGCGCAACCCATCGCCCAGCGGCATGCTGCCAGAGGCCACCGGACTGGTTTCCGGTCGACCACAGGACGACTCGGAGCCCGTCGGCCGGCGGGCCGAGCGGAAGAAGGCAGCACACGCCCTGGTCCACGAGCTCCTGGCCTAACTGATCGTTTCAGAATGAGATTCGTTGCGGGGCTTGGTAGTTGGGTGTGGTGTCGGCAGGATCTGAGGTGTGTCTGCTGATCTCGTGCCTGATGACTTGTGGGAACGTGTGGCCCCGTTGTTGCCGGGGCGGCCGGCCAGGTGGTTTCGGTATCCCGGGCGACTGCCGGTGGATGCCGTGCCGCCTTGAGAGCCATCGTTTACGTGCTGTGCAAGGGAGTGAGCTGGCGGGACGTTCCCGCCGAGCGGATCGGCTGCAGCGGTGTGACGGCCTGGCGCCGGCTTCGGGACTGGACCGAGGCCGGCGTGTGGCCCCGCCTCCACGAAGTCCTGCCGACCGAGCTGCGGACCTCCGGGCTGCTGGACATGGATGACGCTTCGATCGACGCCTCGCACGTCAGAGCTCTCAAAGGGGGGCTCACACCGGACCTTCGCCAGTTGACCGCGCCCGCCCGGGGAGCAAGCACCACCTCATCGTCGACCGGCACGGAACCCCACTCATCGTCTCCCTGACCAGCGGAAACCGTCACGATGTCACCCAGCTCATGCCTCTGATCGACGCGATACCCCGCATCCGCGGGCTTCGCGGACGGCCACGTCACCGGCCCCGCCAACTCTTCGCGGACCGCGGCTACGACTTCGACAAGTACCGTCGTCTGATCAGGGCCCGCGGCACCACACCCAAGATCGCCCGCCGCGGCACACTTCACGGCTCCGGCCTGGGCAAGACCCGCTGGTCGTCGAGCGCACCTTCGCCTGGCTCCACCAGTTCAAACGCCTTCGAATCCGCTACGAGATACGAGCCGACCTTCACCTCGGTCTCCTCCAACTCGCCTGCAGCATCATCTGCTTACGACGACTCCGAACCTCATTCTGAAACGATCAGTAAGGCCACTCACGCCGGGCGATCGCCCGGCACCTGGGCTGGGGCCTCAACACCGTCCTCCGGTACGCGAACGCCGCACGCTGGCAGGACACGAGAATCGCCCCCGACCCAGCAGACTGGCCCCCTACAAGCCCTACCTGGAGCGACGCTTCGCCGCGGGATGCACGAGCGTCACCCACCTCCACAGTGAACTCTTTGTCGACAACGCGCCCGTCACCTACCAAATGGTCCGCTCCCACATCGCCACCTCCGCGGGGCTCCGACTGGCGCGCCGCCGCGGCCGCCGACGGTGCGGGAGGTGACCGGCTGGCTCACCCGGCACCCCACGACCCTGAACGAGGAAGACCGGGCCGGCCTCAAGGAGGTCCTGGCCCGCTGCCCCGAACTGGACAAGGCCGCCGGACACGTCCGCGACTTCGGCGAGATACTCACCGACCGCCTCGGCTTAACGCTCCCCACCTGGATCGACGCAGTCGACGCCAGCCAGCTACCCGGCCTCACCGGCTTCGCACTCCACCTGCTCCGAGACCTCGACGCCGTGACAGCCGGGCTCACTCTCGACTGGAGCTCCGGCAGCATCGAGGGCGCCGTCAACCGCATCAAGAAGATCAAGCGGCAGCTCTACGGCCGAGCCGGATTCGAACTACTTCGCAAGATGATCCTCCTCCAGTAACACTCCGCAACTCCTCAGGATCTTTTGCCTACGGAGTTGTATCGCGCAGGTCGGGACGGTTCCTTGGCAGTCCGAAGCCTGCCATCTCCTTTTCCTCGTAGGACAGGAATCCCAGGCTCCGGTAGAACGCGTGGTTGCGCTTGCCCTCAGATGACGACTCGTGGTCCGTGGACAGGAGGAGGAACCGGCAGTGGGAGTAGCGCCGCATCAAGTGCTCGACCAGCGCCCGGCCAACCCCCTGCCTGTGGTTCGCCGGATTGACCACGACGTCCTGGACGTAACAGATGTGCTCGTCATCGGAGACGGTCCGTGCCAGTCCGAGGAGCGCTCCCGATCCGTCTCGTGCCGTGATGACGAGGTGAGAGTTCATGAGACCGCGGCAGAGCTTGTCGACGTCGCTGGTGTAGCCCTCCCAGCCGACCGAGTCGTAGAGGTTCAACATCTCAACAGGATCGAAAACGCCCTCTTCTGCTATGAACATGTCGATCCCCTATGCACTGGTGCCACTTCTCACCGTCAACTCGACACCACACACGTCGGGCACGTCAAGATCGATTTACTGTCGGACCCGGCCGCCTCTCGCGGGCTCCCCGGCTCGTGGACGGGTACTGGGGAGACGGACAGGACACGCGGCGGTCTCATGAGACCCTGGTAATCGAACGCTGGAATGACGCTCCGCGACGGCTCCCCAAGATCTGTGCCAGAACCCACAACCCGTGAATAAAGCCACGGCCGGGGAGTTCGGCGACGCCGTAGAGGACGATCCGCTCGAACTCCGTCACCTCCCCCGGAGCGGCGTCGCTGGCTTCGTCGATCGCCTTCAATAGCCGCGTCGACCGCTCCTGATCGGCCTTGGCCCGCCGAGGACGGGCCGCATGCGACTGCATCCTTTGGCTTACTGCGTTTTCCGCCCTGAAGAGGACGATCTTGCGGCACCGCCGCGAGAGGGTTGATCCATGCGCACTACCATCGGATACACCGTCGAAAGCATCGGCTACGTCGTAGGAGCCCAGGGGCTTGTCAGCTTCGCTTCGCAGACCCTCTTCGGCACGGAGTGGGGCTGGATGCACAAGGTCGTCGACCTCCCGTCCACCGCCTACCTCGGCGTCGTCGCCGCGGGGCTGGTGCTCATCGTCGGCGGCGTGAAGACGCGGAAGAGGCCCCGGCGCCAGAAGGTCGCCTGACCGGAGGCCCTTCGAAGCCCGCTGCCGCGTAGAGAAATCACAAGGTCTCCGTCGGCACGGTCACCCGGTCGAGCGTCTGCTGGAACGCCGCGCCACGTCGTGAGGGCCCACCGATCCGCCCGTACGCGCCCGCGGCGTGGAGCGGGGCGGTGCGACCCGGAGACGATCGCGGCGTTCCTGCGGACCCGGGTATACCGGCTCGAGTCCCTCGCCCAGCTCGCCGAGACCGTGGCCGGCGGAGTCCTGCCCGCGATCCAGCCCGGCATCCACTTCGACGCCGACGAGCTCGGGCGATGGCTCACGCGGCAGGCCCGCGGCTGGGCACAGCTATCCCCCGAACAGCAGGAACGACTTGCCGCGCTCGGCGTGATGCCCGCCCAGGCGCCGTCACCCGCACCGGCCGCGGCCGGTGCGGCGAAGAGCGGTACCGGCAGGGCGTAGCAGGCGTTCCAGCGGGGCCTGGCCGCCCTCGCACAGTACGCCGCGCGGGAAGGCGCCGACCGGCCCGTGCCGATCGGGCAGCACATCGCCAACCTCCGGCGGAGAGGCGGCCTCGGCAAGGACACGGAACGGGCCCGCACCCGCGCGCAGCGGCTGACCGCGATCGACCCGGACTGGAACTGTCCCTGGCCACTGGACTGGCAACGCCACCACCGCATCCTCGCGGACCTGGTCGACACCGGCGGAGTCCTGCCCTACATCGCGCCGGGCGTCATCTTCGACGGCGACGACCTCGGACGATGGCTGGCACGGCAGGCTCGCGCCTGGGCGCAGCTGTCGACTGAGCAACAGGAACGGCTAACCACGCTCGGCGTGACGCCCGTCCAGACGCCCGTACCGGCCCCCAAGCCGGATGCGGCCGGTACGGCGACGGGCGGTTCGGGCAAGGCGCGGCAGGCGTTCGAGCATGGTGTGGAGGCGCTCGCGCAGTACGTCGCGCGGGGGCGGCCTGCCCGCTCGCTCCGTGGTCGAGGTCCTGCCCCGGCCGCGCCCGGGTCCCGCGTCCGGGTGTCCCCGGCGGCGGCCCGCTCCCGCTCCACCACCACCCCGGCTGCCGCGGCGGCTCCAGGCCGGCAGGCCGCGGCGGAAGCCGCGCTCCCCGCCCACCGTCGGCAGGCCGCACCGGCCAGGGGCGCCGGACGGGCCCGGTAGTCCCGGTGCCGCAGGACCCGGCCCGGCCCGGCTTGGCCGGACCGTAACGTCCGGGCCCGGTCCGGACTTGTAGCAGGTACAGCAGACGCGACACGGACGACGAGGGGACCGCGTGGATACGAATGAGGAGTTCGACCGGCTGATGAAGTCGGCGGCCCGGGTGCGGGTCGTGCCGCTGTGGGAGGGCCCGATGCCGATGGCGCCGGGGACGTGGCCGCGCGCCGCCGCCGTGTTCGCCGACTTCGCCCGCGCCCGGCCGGGAACCGATGAAGCAGTCGTGGTGCACGCGGTCGCCGCTCTGGAGCTCGCGCTGGCCTCGCTGGAGACCGGCCCCCTGGCCTCGCCGGGGACCGGCCCCGCCGCCGGGGAGTACGTGTCAGCAGGACGCTCAATGCCTGCTGAAACATCCCTGCAGATCACCACCGGGCCGAGGGGGCGGAATCGACCCGGAGAGGGGCGCAGCCACCCCAGCCCTACGTCCGGGAGACACCCCCGCCCACGCTGCGGCCGAACAGCCCGCAGACCCAGCGGTCGCATCAACCGAACATATTGCGTACATAGAGCGTACGGGTGGCCTGGGGGCTCCGGGCGATTCCGATTCGCACCTGCCACATACAAGACCACCACCGTACGTGCGGACGGAGACACGCAAGGCGAGCAGCATCGCCGCGATCCACGGGGCCGGTGCCACACGCCAGAGCGGACATCGCCGCTCTCTTCCGTCTCAGACAGCGCCTTGACGACGATGCACCCCGCTCAGCCTGAGCAGAGCCCTCCTCCCTGCGCTGCCCGTAGGTCCAGGAAGGCCGGTGCGATGTACGCAATACGTACGGTTCGCGAGGAGTCCGTCCGACCCCAGCTCTAAGCCCACTCCACCCCGAGTGCGGCGAGCGCGGCCAGCTGGGCTTGCTCGAGCTTGTCGCGGCGGGCCTTGAGATTCCCGTACCAGATCCCCGTACGGTGCTCGGCGCCGTCGGGCAGCACCTCGACCACGGAGCGCGCGGGCAGGCCGCCCTCCCGCGCGACGTACTGCGCGAGCGCCTCCACACCCCGCTCGAACGCCTGCCGCGCCTTGCCCGACACCTTCGCACCGCTGCCCGCGCCCGCGGGCGCCGGGGCGGGAGCCGCGAGTTGTGCGGGCTGCGCTTGGTCGACCTGCACCTTCGCGAGCAAACCACATGTGGCCAGTGCCGGGGGCCGCACGTCCACATCTGTCACCGCGAGGACAACGCCAACCGGGCCCGGGTCAAGACCAGCTCAAGCACTGGGCCCGCACCCAGCACCCGCTGCCCGGCCCCGCTCCGGACGGACGCGTCAGGGGGCGTCGAACACGACTTCGTCGACGCGGCAGGACTCGGCAGACATGTTGCGCCGCATCATCTGCAGGGCCGCTTCCGCGAGGTCGGCGTGGATGTGCGCGAGGGCGTCGGTGGGCACGGTGACCCGGTAGTGCCTGACGTGCGCGTCCAGCGCGGAGTACAGCACGCACTGCTCGGTGACCTGCCCGCACAGGACGAGCCGCTCGATTCCCAGCTGCCCCAGCAGATAGGCCAGCGGCGTCTCGAAGAAGATCGAGTGACGGGCCTTGACGACGAAGAGCGACTCGTCGTCGGGGGCGACGGGCTCGACGAGGTCGCGGTGACGGCCGTCGAGGGCAACCCGCAGGAGTTCACCGTGGTGGGAGCGCCACTGCCCGAAGTTGTCGTTCACGTAGATCACGGGAGAGCCGCTCGACCGGGCGCGCGCGAGGAGCGCGACGATGCCCGGCAGCGCCCGGCGGACGGAGGGGACGAGCACATCGGCATCCTCGTGCTCATAGGCGTTGATCATGTCGATCACGACCAGTGCCGTCCGCGCCATGGGAAGCAGCCTTTCGTCACGGGCCCCGCTCGCGGCGCACCGGCCGGCCCGGGCCGCGCGCGGGGGAGTGCGGAGCACCGGGCTCCCCCTGCGCAGGGGGAGCGGCGGGTCATCCAGATGCCCACCGCCATGCATGGCTATGGCATCAGCTTTCATCGGTTCGCCCTGCCCCGCAACGCAGCGAGGGGCAGTGCGCCCGCCCGCGCCGGACACCTTGCGATGCACGGAGCCGGACACCGCGGGCCTGACCGGCGCTACTGTGACGACAGGACCTACCGTGACCGGTATGTACCTGCTGCTCATCTCGGACACGCACGTTCCACGACGGGCGAAGGTCCTGCCGCCCGAGGTCATGGCCGAGATCGACAGGGCCGACCTCGTACTCCACGCCGGGGACTGGACGGACGCGGCGACCCTGGACCTGGTCAGCGGCCGGGCGCGTCGCCTCCTGGCGGTCCACGGGAACAACGACGGCCCGGAACTGCGGAGCCGCCTGCCCGAGGTCGCGTACGCGACCCTGGAAGGCGTGCGGTTCGGCGTGGTGCACGAGACGGGGCCGGCCCGGGGCCGGGAGCGCAGGTGCGCGCAGAGCTTCCCCGACCTGGACGTACTGGTCTTCGGCCACAGCCACATCCCCTGGGACTCCCTCGCCCCGGGCGGTCTGCGCCTGCTGAACCCCGGCTCTCCGACCGACCGCAGGAAGCAGCCGCACCACACCTACATGACGGCCCACGTCACGGACGGAGCCCTGCGCGAGGTCCGCCTCCACCGACTGCCGGCCCGGCCCCGGCCCCCCGCGCCCGGGCAAGTTGCGCCGAGGGGGTGAGCCGGCGCGTGTCGCGCCGTAGGTCGGCCGCTCCGGGCCGCGAGACGACAGCATGGCCGGACGGTTCCGTCTGTCCTGGCGAGAAGGATCTTGTGTGGTTACGTCGACCTCGACCGAGCCCGTTACCCCGATCCACGTACCGGGCCGCACCCCCGGACGCGTGATCGTGTCGTGGCTGACGACGACCGATCACAAGAAGATCGGACACCTGTACCTGATCGCGTCGTTCGGGTTCTTCGTCATCGGCGGCGTGATGGCGCTGCTGCTGCGGGCGGAGCTGGCTCGACCGGGGATGCAGATCGTCTCGAACGAGCAGTACAACCAGATCTTCACCCTGCACGGCACGATCATGCTGCTGCTCTTCGCGACGCCGACTTTCGCCGGGTTCGCCAACGCGATCATGCCGCTGCAGATCGGGGCACCCGACGTCGCCTTCCCCCGCCTGAACATGCTGTCGTTCTGGCTGTTCCTCTTCGGTGGGCTGATCGTCGTGGCGAGCCTCCTCACCCCCCAGGGCGCGGCCGACTTCGGCTGGACGGCCTACACCCCGCTCAGCGGCAAGGTGCGCACGCCGAGCATCGGCGGCGACATGTGGATCATGGGTCTGGCGCTCGCGGGCTTCGGCACGATCCTCGGCTCGGTCAACTTCGTCACGACGATCATCTGCATGCGGATGCCCGGCATGACGATGTTCCGGATGCCGATCTTCACGTGGAACATCCTGCT
>NZ_JBHXSC010000066.1:0-40978 GCF_042716505.1 Streptomyces sp. NPDC058674 | reverse complement strand
GGCGGATACGGCTCCGCGGGCGCCGGCGGGAGCGGCCTCGGCGTCCGCCGGCGCGGGGAACGCCGACCGGCCGGAGGCGGCGGCGCCCGCGAGCACGACGGCCCGCTCGGAGCGCAGTGCCGTCGGGATCGCGCGGGCGGACCAGCCGGGAGGGCGCCGTCCGGGGCCGAGGAAGAGCCGCCCAGGGCCCGGAGCGCGCCGGGCGGATCAGCGGGGCGGGCCGGCACCCTCCTTGAGCAGCACCTCGACCAGGCCCCGCACCGAGATGAGGAAGATCCGCTCCGGATCGGCCGGCCGGGCCAGCGCGCGGGCGAGCGCCGGGTCGCGGGCGAGCGCCGGGTCGCGGGGGGCCGCGGCCGGGTCCCAGAGCTCGCTCTCGGCGGGGGACTGGACGGGGGAGCGTTCGCGGTTGCGCTCGACCAGCAGGAAGCCGACGACCTGGAACTGGATCACGCGCACGGCGTCAGCCGCCCGGGCGCCGCGCAGTCCGGCCGCGTGCACCTCGTGGACGAGGGCCTGCTGGGCGGGCAGGAACATCCGCTCGGTGAGGCCGCGTTCGTGGACCATCGCGATCAGGTGCGGCCGCGCGCGCAGTTCACGGCGCAGGATCCGGGCCACGGACAGGATGCGGGCGGCGGGAGTGCGGCCGGCCGGCCGGATCGAGCCCATCTCCTCGACCGTCCGCTCCACGAGGGCGTCCAGCAGGGACTCGCGGTTGCCGACGTGCCAGTAGATGGAGGTGACCGCGGTGCCCAGTTCGGCGGCGAGCTTGCGCATGGTGAGGGCGGCGGGGCCGTGCCGCCTGACCAGCAGTGCGGCGGCGTCCAGCACCTCCGGGCGGGTCAGCGTGCTTCTGGCCATGTCCGGCAGCCAATCTGTCGATGCGTCAGTTCTGCTGCGTGCAGGGGTATTTACCCTTCATCGGCAGCGGTGTAACTGTGTTACAGAACCGACCGAAGGATGGTGCGAGGCATGGCACGCATACGGTACGGAGCGCGGACCGAGGCCGAGATCGCGGCGGCGCGCGAGAAGAGTTCCCAGCTCCCCGACATCTGGTCCACCGGCGTGGTGGCCGTCTGGGAGAGCGATCCGGACGTGGTGGCGGCGGTCCTGCCCCCGCCGCTCAAGCCCGCCGAGCGGCCCCTGGTGCGGGCCGGCATCAGCCGGGTGGACCTGCCCGGCTATCCGCTGGGGGCCGGCTCCGTGGCCGTCGCCGCCCGGCACGGCGGAGTCGAGGGCTGGTACCCGCTCGTCATGCCCATGACCCACGAGCGCGCCCTGATCGGCGGACGCGAGGTCTTCGGCGAACCGAAGAAGCTGGGCGAGGTGGCCGTGGAGCGCGACGGCCTCGTCGTACGGGCCGTACTGGCCCGGCACGGGATTGCCTTCGTGGAGGTCCGCGGGGCGGTGGACCGCGCGCTGCCGGTGCCCGAGCCGACGCGGAAGACGGACTTCTACTTCAAGTTCCTCCCTGCGGTGGACGGTGCGGGCTTCGACGCGGACCCGGTCCTGGTCCACTGCACCCGGAACGAGAAGATCCGCAAGCTGGAGCACATCACCGGTGACGTGGTCCTGCGGGAGTCGATGTACGACCCGGTCGCCGACCTCCCCGTCCGCCGGATCGTGGAGATCACCATCGGCGAGAAGACCACGGACCAGAAGGGCCGGGTCGCCGAGCGGGTCAGCGCGCAGGCGCTGCTCCCGTACATCCACCAGCGGTACGACGACCCCATGCAGATCCTCGACGGTCCTCCGGAAGGCGGTGCCTGATGCGGCTGGAACCGGGACAGGTCGCCGTCGTCACCGGCGCCGCGAGCGGCATCGGCCTCGCGATGGCCCGCCGCTTCGCCGCCGAGGGGCTGAAGGTGGTCCTCGCCGACGTGGAGGAGGGCGCCCTGCGCGCCGCCGCCCGCGAATTCGCCGAGGACGGCGCCGAGGTCCTGGCCGAGGCCGTCGACGTCAGCGACCGCGACTCCGTCGTCTCCCTCGCCGACGCCGCGTACGCGGCCTTCGGAGCCGTGCACGTGCTCTGCAACAACGCGGGCGTCGGCTCCGGAGCCGAGGGCAGGATGTGGGAGCACGAGCCCAACGACTGGAAGTGGGCCTTCTCCGTCAACGTGTGGGGCGTCTTCCACGGCATCCAGGCCTTCGTCCCCCGCATGATCGCGGCCGGGGCCCCCGGACACGTCGTCAACACCTCCTCCGGGGACGGCGGCATCGCCCCGCTGCCCACCGCGTCCGTGTACGCCGTCACCAAGGCGGCCGTGGTCACCATGACGGAGTCGTTGTACGCCCACCTCAGGGCGGAGGGTGCGGACATCGGCGCGTCCGTCCTCTTCCCCGGACCGCACATGCTGCGCACCGGCCTGTGGGAGTCCCACCGCAACCGGCCCGCGCGCTACGCGAAGGAGCGGCCGCGCAAGGCCCCGTACCGCAGCCTCGACCAGTACGAGGCCGCGATGAAGCAGGCCGGGCACGAGGTGCACTTCACGGCCGTGGAGGAGGTCGCCGGGCACGTCGTGGACGGCATCCGCGCCGACCGCTTCTGGATGCTCCCGGCGAGCGAGCACAGCGACCGGCAGATCCGCGCCCGCTCGCGGTCGATGCTCGACCGCGCCAACCCCGCCTACCTGGAAAGCTTCATCCTCGACTGAGGGGCCCGCCGTGCCTGACGAGACGCATGCGCAAGACACCGCCCGCGACGCGGGCCGCGACACGGTCGCCGACACCGACGGTGACAGCAGCCGTGACACCGCCCGCGACCCGTACCTGATCATCTCCTCCGACTGCCACGCGGGCCTGCCCACCGAGCGGTACCGCCCCTACCTCGACTCCCGCTTCCATCGCGACTTCGACGCCTTCCTCGGCCAGCGCGACGCCCGCCGCGCCGAGGCCACCCGCCTCGGCGTGCGCAACGAGGCCTTCGCCGAGAAGTGGTTCCACGACCACGAGGAAGGCCTCAGGGGCGGCTGGGACACCGGACAGCGGCTGAAGGAGCTCGACGGCGACGGAGTGGCCGCCGAAGTCGTCTTCCCCGACGCGGACGCCGTCGACAGCCAGACCGCGGCCCCCTTCGGAGTGGGCCTCGGACTCTCCGGCGACCAGGACCCCGAGCTGGGCATGGCGGGCGCGCAGGCGCACAACCGGTGGCTGGCCGAATTCGTCTCGCAGAACCCGGAGCGCCACTGCGGGGTCGCCCTGCTGCCCATCACGGGCGAGCCGGACACGGTCGTCGCCGAGATCCACCGGGCCAAGGAGTCCGGGCTGGGCGCGCTGATGATCCCGGCCATGTGGGTGGACAAGGCGCCCTACCACGACCGCCGTTACGACCCCGTGTGGGCGGCGGCCGCCGAGGCGCGGATGCCGATCGTCACCCACTCCGGGTCCTCACCGCGCCACGAGTACGGCGACCACCTGGGCATCTTCGTCTCCGAGGTCACCTGGTGGCCCGCCCGGCCGCTGTGGTTCCTGCTCTGGTCGGGCGTCTTCGAGCGGCACCCCGGCCTGAGGTTCGGCGTCGCCGAGTCGGGCTGCTGGTGGCTGCCGAACCAGCTGTGGTTCATGGACCGCCTCTATCTCGGCGCCCACGGCGGCAAGAAGCTCTCGCCGTTCGAGGAGCTGAAGCGCCCGCCGAGCGAGTACCTGGACCGGCAGGTGTTCGTCTGCGCGACGAACACCAAGCGCAGGGAGCTGGCCCAGCGCTACGAGATCGGCGTGGACAACATCCTGTGGGGCTCGGACTTCCCGCATCCCGAGGGGACCTGGCCGAACACCCGGTCCTGGCTGAGGAACACCTTCCACGACATCCCGGTCGCCGAGACCCGGCGGATGCTGGGCCTGGCCGCGGCGGAGGTCTTCGGCTTCGACACGGACCGGCTCGCCCCGACCGCCCGCCGGATCGGCCCCACCCCGGCCGCATTGGGCCAGAGCGCCGACCAGGCGGCGGTGGAGGCCTCGTGGGCCCGCTCCCGCGAGGTCGGCCGGCACTGGCTGACCGGCCACGACTTCCCGGCCCTGGGGGTCGGCGGATGACCGGCGAGCAGGACCGGTACACGGTGATCTCGGCGGACTGCCACGCGGGCGCCGACCTGCCGGACTACAAGCCGTACCTGGAGAAGCGCCACCACGGGGAGTTCGACGCCTGGGCCGCCTCGTACGTCAATCCGTACGAGGACCTGCTCGCGGACACGGCGGACCGCAACTGGAACTCCCGGCGGCGGCTGTCCGAGCTGGAGGCCGACGGGATCGTGGCGGAGGTCCTCTTCCCGAACACCATCCCGCCGTTCTTCCCGAGCGCCTCCCTGATGGCGCCGGCGCCCTCGGCCGCCGAGTTCGAGCTGCGGTGGGCGGGGCTGCGGGCCCACAACCGGTGGCTGTCCGACTTCTGCGCGGACGCCCCGGGCCGGCGGGCGGGCGTCGCGCAGATCCTGCTCAACGACATCGACGCGGCGGTCGCGGAGGTCCGCCGGACGAAGGAGGCCGGCCTCACCGGGGGAATCCTGCTGCCCGGCGCCCCGCCCGGCAGCGGCGTCCCGGAGCTCTACTCGGCGGTGTACGACCCCCTGTGGGCGGTCTGCGACGAGCTGGACGTCCCCGTCAACCACCACGGGGGCTCGGCGTCCCCGCCGCTGGGCGACGAACCGGCCGCCCGCGCCGTCTTCATGGTGGAGACCACCTGGTTCTCGCACCGGGCGCTGTGGCACCTCGTCTTCGGCGGCGCCTTCCGCCGGCACCCGGGCCTCACCCTGGTTCTGACGGAGCAGGGCTCCGGGTGGATCCCGGGCGTGCTGGACATGCTGGACTACTACCACGGCCGGCTGGTCGCGGCCTCGGCCACGGCCGAGGCCAAGTTCGGGGCGGGCCTCGCCGACTCGATGGGCAAGGGCCCGAGCGAGGTCTGGCGGGACAACTGCTTCGTGGGGGCGAGCTTCATGCGCCCCCACGAGGTCCCGCTGCGCGACCGGATCGGCCTCGACAAGATCATGTGGGGCAGCGACTACCCCCACGACGAGGGCACCACCCCCTACTCCCGCGAAGGCCTGCGCATCGCGTACGCGGGCCTTCCCCGCGAGGAGGTGGCGGCGATGGTCGGCGGCAACGCCGCCCGCGTCTACGGCTTCGACCTCGCCCTCCTGGACGCGGTGGCCGCCCGGCACGGACCCCTGGTCTCGGAGATCGCCCGGCCCCTGACGGAGGTGCCCCCGCAGGCCACCAGCCCGGCCTTCGCCCGCGGGGGTTCGGTCCGCGTGTGGTGACGGGCGACGCCCGCCGGGCGGCCGGTGGCGACTGAGAAGCCACCCCGGCAGTCCGCCGGAGCGGCCCGCGCACCCGGCGCGGGCCGCTCCGGCGGGCGCCCCCGGACCCCCGCGCGAACCGCCGGTAACATCAATGGATACCGATCGGTAACAACCCCTAGCGGCGCCCGCGAGGCCGCCTCTATGGTGCGGTCATGCCGAACCTGCCCGATGTCGTGCTGTGGTCCATACCCGCCTTCGTGCTGCTCACCGTGATCGAGGTGGTGAGCTACCGGCTCCATCCGGACGAGGATGCCGCCGGCTACGACCCCAAGGACGCCGCCACGAGCATCACCATGGGGCTCGGCAGCATCGGGTTCGACCTGCTCTGGAAGATCCCGGTCGTCGCGGTCTTCACCGCGGTCTACGAACTGACCCCGCTGCGCGTGCCGTTCCTGTGGTGGACCGCCCTGCTGATGCTGCTCGCCCAGGACTTCCTGTACTACTGGCAGCACCGCCTCCACCACGTCATCCGCATCCTGTGGGCCTGCCACGTGGTCCACCACAGCAGCAAGCGGTTCAACCTCACCACCGCCCTGCGCCAGCCCTGGACCAGCGCCACCACCTGGTGGTTCTACCTGCCCATGGTGGCCCTCGGCGTGCACCCGGCGGCGATCCCGTTCTGCTACGGACTCAACCTGCTCTACCAGTTCTGGGTGCACACCGAGCGCATCGGGAAGCTGCCGCGGCCCTACGAGTACGTCTTCAACACCCCCTCCCACCACCGCGTCCACCACGCCTCGCAGGGCGGCTACCTTGACCGCAACTACGGCGGCATCCTGATCGTCTGGGACCGGATGTTCGGGTCCTGGGTGGGGGAGACCGACCGGCCCGTCTACGGCCTCACCAAGAACATCGACACCCACAACCCGCTGCGCGTGGCCACCCACGAGTACGCCGCCATCGCCCGGGACGTGCGCGCCGCCGGCAGCTGGAGCGAGCGCGCCGGCCGGGTCTTCCGCGGCCCCGGCTGGCAGCCGGCCCCGACGCCCGCGACGGCAACCGCTCCCGCGACGGCGACCGCTCCCGCGACGGCGGTTGCGACTGCCCCCGCCCCAGCCCCGGAAGCCCCCGCCCCGCAGCCCGTACGGGAGACCACCGCGTGAGCACCGCAGAGTCCCCCGGCCGGCCCGCCCCCTCCTGGGCCGCCGGCGGCGTGCCCGCCGGCCACGCCCGGCTGGGCCGTGCGGCCCTCGCCGGGTTCGCCCTCGCCGCCGCCGGCGACCTCGGCTCCCTCCTCGCCGGCTGGGACCCCGGCCACCTGGTCTTCAAACCGCTGCTCATGCCGCTGCTCGTCGCGTACGCCCTCACCCGGGGCGCGCCCCGCCTGCTGGTCGCGGCCCTGCTGTTCGGGTGGGGCGGGGACCTGGCCCTGCTCTTCGACGCCGAGGCCGCCTTCCTCGTCGGCATGGGCTCCTTCGCCGCCGGGCACGTCTGCTACCTCGTGCTCTTCGCCAAGCGGCCCGCGCACCCGCTGCTCGGCGGTGCGTACGCCCTCGCCCTCCTGGGCACCGTCGGCCTGATGTGGACGGACCTCCCCGCCGACCTGCGCATCCCCGTCGCCGGCTACAGCCTGCTGCTCACCGCCATGGCCCTGCGCTCCAGCGCCCTCGGACGGCGGGCCGGCTTCGGCGGCGCGCTGTTCCTGCTCTCCGACACGCTGATCGCGACCGGGGTCGCCGACTGGCCGCAGCTGCCCCGACCGGACTTCTGGATCATGGCGACCTACCTGGCCGCCCAGTACCTGCTGGCCACGGGCGTACTGGCCGAGCGGCAGGCGTGCGGTAAGGACGTCATACGAGACTGAACCCCTCCAGCCGGCTCAAGGTGCTGATCAAGCCCTGAGCCCGTCCGGACGAAGGGGCCGGGCGGGGACTCCCCGCCCGGCCCCTTCGGTCACCGGGTGACGCCCGAGCCGCGGCCCGGGGTGGTGCCCGCTACTTGACGGCCTTCAGCGCGTCGACCACGCCGTGGCCGTAGTAGCCCGTCTGGCCCCACTTGCTCTCGCAGGTGGTGGCGTCGACGAGGACGCCCGTCGTGTCGTAGACCTGCGCCGGGCAGGCCGTCTTCACGGCCTGGCCCTTGAGCATCGTCTGGAGCTGCGCCGGAGTGGCCCCCGGGTGCGCGCTCTTCAGCAGCGCCGCGACGCCCGCGACGTGCGGGGTCGCCATCGAGGTGCCCTGCTTGTAGCCGTAGCCGCCGCCCAGGACGGTCGACAGCACCCGGCCGTTGGCGTCCGGGGTGGCCGGGACCTGCCACTTGTCGCCGCCGGGGGCCGAGACGTCCGCGACACCCAGGCCGTAGCTGGAGTAGTAGGACTTGAAGCCCTGGTCGCCGGTCGCGGTCACCGTCACCACGCCCGGCAGCTGCGTCGGGACGTCGAGGCAGACCCGCGGGTCGATGGTGCGCGGCACCGGGGTGGTGTCGTTCGGGCTGGTCTCGTCGGTGATCGAGTCGGCCGAGAGGTCGAAGTTCTCGTTGCCGGCCGCGGCGACGTTCAGGACGCCCTTGCGCTCGGCGTACTTGCTGGCCCGGGTGAGGGCCTCCACCAGCGCCTTCTGGTCGTCGTCCGTCTTGCAGTTGAAGTACCAGGGGTCGACGTAGTAGCTGTTGTTGGTCACCTCGATCCCCTTCTCGGCGGCGAACATGAAGCCGCAGACGACCGCCTCGGTGTAGAAGAGGCTGGTGGCCGGCTCGCTCACCTTGATCGCGGCTATCTGCACGCCCGGCGCGACACCGCTGACACCGACGCCGTTGCGCGGGGCCCCGATCGTGCCGGCCACGTGCGTGCCGTGGTCGCTGCCGTCGGCGTACGGGCGCCAGGCACCCTCGGAGGTGTCCGCGACACCGCCCACGCAGTTGGCCGACTGGTCCTTGGAGAAGTTCGCCGCGAGGTCCGGGTGGGTGTCGTCGACGCCCGTGTCGATGACGCCCACCGTGACGTTCCGGCTGCCGTCGTTGATCTTGTGCGCCTGGTCGGCCTTGATCGCCCGCAGGTCCCACTGGTTGGCCTCCAGGGGCTCCTGCCCCGGAGCGGCCTGCGCCGCCGCCTTGGCGGCGTCCGCCGCGCTCAGCTGCTGCGTGGTGCCCTCCTCGGTGGTCTGCACCGTCGTCAGGGGGGCCGTGCGCGTGGCGCCCACCGACACGAAGAGGCTGCGCTGGGCCCGCAGTTGGCGGGCGAACTCCGGGTTCTGGGAATGCGCGACGACCACCCCGATCTGCTCGTGGGAGGTCACCACCGTCCCGCCGGCGCGCTCGATGGCCTTCTTCGCCTGCTTCACCGTGCCGTACGCGGTCAGGTTCGCCACGTACGACATCGTGGGGCCGGAGGTGACGGGCTTCGACGTCGTCGCCGCGGCCTCCGTGCCCAGCGGAGCGGCGGAGGCCGCGACCGTGGGCAGGAAGGCGAGGGAAGCGGTGAGCGCCAGGCCGACCGGAACGGCCAGGCGGCCGTACTTCCGGGCGGAGCGTGACCCCAGATGCGCCATGGGTTCTCCACATCATCCGTGAAAAAGCCGTCCTGACGCGGTTGCGTCGGACGGGTTCATGACACGTGAACCTAGTGCCCCCGTTCCCCACTGCGCCATCAGTTCGAGAAATCAGTCCCTGGAGAAACATCGGGAGTTGAACCGTCCCGCCACGCCGTCCGTGCCGTTGACAAGGGGGATCAGCGTCACCGTCCCCCTCGCACGGAGGTTGTTTTGTCTGTCGCCCCCACCCCGCCCGCGCCGCAAGGAGAGCACCCCGTGACCATCGAAGCAGCAGCAGCGCCGCCGCCGCCCGAAGGCGCGGACCCGCTCCGCGCGGGCCCCACGGCCGAAGAGTTCACGCGCGTCCAGGAGAGCGCCGAGTTCGGAGAACTGCGCCGCTCCTTCCGCTCGTTCGCCTTCCCGCTCACCGTGGCCTTCATCGCCTGGTACCTGCTGTACGTCCTGCTGTGCAGCTACGCGCGCGACTTCATGGGCGCCAAGCTCTTCGGAAACCTCAACGTCGGATTCGCCCTGGGCCTGGCCCAGTTCGCCACGACCTTCCTGATCGCCTGGCTGTACTCGCGGCACGCCGCAGCCAGGCTCGACCCCAAGGCCCTCGCCATCAAGTCCCGTATGGAGGCCGGAGAATGAGCAGCGCAGTGCACCTGACGACGGTCGCCGCCGGGGCCTCCGAGCACCGCCCGCTGATCATCACCCTCTTCGGCCTGTTCGTCGTCGCCACACTGATCATCACGGTGTGGGCCGGGCGCCAGACCAAGAGCGCCGCCGACTTCTACGCGGGCGGACGCCAGTTCACCGGCTTCCAGAACGGCCTCGCCATCTCCGGCGACTACATGTCCGCGGCGTCCTTCCTCGGCATCGCCGGAGCCATCGCCCTGTTCGGCTACGACGGCTTCCTCTACTCCATCGGCTTCCTCGTCGCCTGGCTGGTCGCCCTGCTGCTCGTGGCCGAGCCGCTGCGCAACTCCGGCCGCTACACGATGGGCGACGTCCTCGCGTACCGGATGCGCCAGCGCCCCGTCCGCACCGCGGCCGGCACCTCCACCATCGTGGTCTCGATCTTCTACCTGCTCGCCCAGATGGCCGGCGCGGGCGTGCTCGTCTCCCTGCTCCTGGGCATCACCAGCGACGGCGGCAAGGTGGCCGTGGTCGCCCTGGTCGGCGTCCTGATGATCCTCTACGTGACCATCGGCGGCATGAAGGGCACCACCTGGGTGCAGATGATCAAGGCGGTCCTGCTGATCGCGGGTGCCCTGCTGATCACCTTCCTGGTGCTGCTGGAGTTCGACTTCAACGTCTCCGAGCTGCTGGGCAAGGCCGCGGAGAACAGCGGCCAGGGGGCCCAGTTCCTGGAACCGGGCATGAAGTACGGCAAGGACTCCACCACCAAGCTCGACTTCATCTCGCTCGGGCTCGCCCTGGTCCTCGGCACCGCCGGACTGCCGCACATCCTGATCCGCTTCTACACGGTGCCCACGGCCAAGGCCGCCCGCACGTCCGTGAACTGGGCCATCGGCATCATCGGCGCCTTCTACCTGATGACCATCGCCCTCGGCTTCGGCGCCGCCGCCCTGCTGAACCGGGCCGACATCCTCGCCTCCAACAAGGCCGGCAACACCGCGGCCCCCCTGCTCGCCCAGGAGATCGGCGGCGGCCCGGACTCCACCGGCGGAGCCGTCCTGCTCGCCGTGATCTCCGCGGTCGCCTTCGCCACCATCCTGGCGGTGGTCGCCGGCCTGACCCTGGCCTCCTCCTCGTCCTTCGCGCACGACCTCTATGTGAACGTCATCCGCAAGGGCAAGGCCACCGAGAAGGAGGAGGTGCGCGCCGCCCGCTGGTCCACCGTGGTGATCGGCGCCGTCGCCATCGGCCTGGGCGCCCTCGCCCGCGACCTGAACGTGGCCGGACTCGTCGCGCTCGCCTTCGCGGTCGCCGCCTCCGCCAACCTGCCGACGATCCTCTACAGCCTCTTCTGGAAGCGCTTCACCACCCAGGGCGCGCTGTGGTCCATCTACGGGGGCCTGGTGGCGGCGGTCGGCCTCGTGCTGTTCTCCCCGGTCGTCTCCGGCAAGCCCACCTCGATGTTCAAGGACGCCGACTTCTACTGGTTCCCCCTGGAGAACCCCGGCATCATCTCGATCCCGCTCGGCTTCCTGCTGGGCTGGCTGGGAACCGTCCTGACCAAGGAGAAGGCGGACGCCGCGAAGTTCGCGGAGCTGGAAGTGCGCTCCCTCACCGGAACAGGGGCGCACTGAGATCGTCCGAACACCCAGCGTGGCCGCGTCGTACGTCCCTACGACGCGGCCGCGCCGTCTCTCGTTCGTTCGGGCGCCCCTGTGCGCCACGGGTGTCGCGTAGGCTCGAACACAACGCATGCAGTCCGTCAACGGCTGCGCGAACCCTACTGAACCGGACGGGGGAGGGGGCCCACAGTGCTTCTCGACACCTATGGCCGCGTGGCCACCGATCTGCGCGTCTCGCTCACCGACCGGTGCAACCTGCGCTGCACCTACTGCATGCCCGAGGAGGGCCTGCAGTGGCTCGGCAAGTCCGACCTGCTCAGCGACGACGAGATCGTGCGCCTCGTCCGCATCGCGGTCACCCTGCTCGGCATCACCGAGGTCCGCTTCACCGGCGGCGAGCCGCTGCTCCGGCCCGGCCTGGTCGGGATCGTCGAGCAGTGCGCGGCCCTGGAGCCCCGCCCCAAGATGTCCCTGACGACGAACGGAATCGGCCTCAAGCGCACCGCGCAGGCGCTGAAGGCCGCCGGCCTGGACCGGGTGAACGTCTCCCTGGACACCCTGCGGCCCGAGGTCTTCAAGACCCTCACCCGCCGCGACCGCCACAAGGACGTCATCGACGGCATGGCAGCGGCCCGCGACGCCGGCCTCACCCCCGTCAAGGTCAACGCCGTGCTGATGCCGGGCCTCAACGACGACGAGGCCCCGGACCTGCTGGCCTGGGCCGTGGAGAACGCCTACGAGCTGCGCTTCATCGAGCAGATGCCGCTCGACGCCCAGCACGGCTGGAAGCGCGACGGCATGATCACCGCCGGGGACATCCTGCGGTCCCTGCGCACCCGCTTCACGCTCACCGAGGAAGGCGCCGACGAGCGCGGCTCCGCCCCGGCCGAGCGCTGGGTCGTCGACGGGGGCCCGGCCACCGTCGGAGTCATCGCCTCCGTCACCCGGCCCTTCTGCGGCGCCTGCGACCGCACCCGCCTCACCGCGGACGGCCAGATCCGCACCTGCCTGTTCGCCACCGAGGAGTCCGATCTGCGGGCCGCCCTGCGCTCGGGCGCCGCCGACGAGGAGATCGCCCGGCTGTGGAAGGTGGCGATGTGGGGGAAGAAGGCCGGATCCGGCCTTGACGATCCGGCCTTCCTCCAGCCCGACCGCCCGATGTCGGCGATCGGCGGCTGAGTCCGCCGCGGCCGGTCAGGCCCGGTCCGAGCCCTCCGGCTGCACCCATTCGTCGAGCTTCACGACGTCCTTCAGGAAACCGCGCACCCCCAGGAACCGGGAGAGGTGCTCGCGGTGCTCCTCGCACGCCAGCCACGTCTTGCGCCGCTGCGGCGTGTGCAGTTTCGGGTTGTTCCACGCCAGCACCCATACGGCCGCGTCGCGGCAGGCCTTGGCGGAGCAGGTGGGAGCACCGGCGTCGGGGCCGGAGGGTCCGGAGCCGGGGAAGAGGGGGAAGGTCACGGTCCCACCCTAGAACGGAATGGCGACGCCGGGCAGCCACGGGGGGAGCTGCCCGGCGTCGGTCCGTCGCTCCGACGGGGGATGCGGAGCGCGTAGGCAGTATGTCACGCAGGACCCGGTGCGGTGCACCGGAACTTCATGATTGATCTGAGCTTTTCTTGAGGTTTCCGGCCTCCAGTGCGGGGTGCACAGGGGCCGGAATGAAGTGCGAGGGCAGCGACGGCGTCGACTCGCGCCCCGCGTTGGCGATGACCACGGCGATGTACGGCAGCAGGGCGCCCGCGACCAGCGTCACGATCGCCACAGGACGCTGCACGTTCCACAGGATGACCGTCGCCACGACCGAGAGGGTCCTGATCACCATCGAGATCACGTACCGGCGCTGACGCCCCCGCACGTCCTCGGCGAGCCCCATCCGGGCGCCGGTGATACGGAAGACCTCGGGCCCGTTCCGCTTGTGCCGCTTCGTCCGTTCCATGGTCCACCACCCGATCACCCGCCGGGCGCTCGCGTCCCGGACCCTTCCACGGTACGCCGCCCCTCCCGCCGGAAGGAGAGGGGGTGTCCCCCGGACGGACCGTCCGAAATGCGCGGTACACCCCTCGGGCCGAGACTGGGCGCACGTGCGCACAACGCGCCAGGAGGAGGCTCGGCATGAGTTGGTTGTGGGCGATCATCGTCGGTTTCGTGTTGGGCCTGATTGCCCGGGCCATCCTGCCGGGCAAGCAGCACCAGCCCCTCTGGCTGACCACCATCTTCGGCATCATCGGCGCCGTCCTCGGCAATGCCGTCGCCACGTGGATCGGCGTCAACGAGACCAAGGGCATCGACTGGATCCGGCACCTGCTCCAGCTCGCCGGAGCGGTCGTCATCGTCGGCCTCGGCGACATGATCTACCTGTCGCTGCGGGGCAACAAGCGCCGTACCACCTGACAACAGGGGACCCGGACGGACCCGGTGGCGCCGGGCAGCCGGGTCACGGCGCAGGGGCCGGCCGGACTTCGCGTCCGGGCCGGCCCCTGCGCCGTACTCCCGCCCTGTGTCAGGCGCCCGCGACCTCCACCGCGGCGAGGTTCTTCTTGCCCCGGCGCAGTACCAGCCACCGCCCGTGCAGCAGGTCCTCCGCCGCGGGGACCGCGTCCTCGGCGGTCACCTTGACGTTGTTCACGTAGGCCCCGCCCTCCTTCACGGTCCGCCGGCCGGCCGACTTGCTCGCGACCAGGCCCGTCTCCGCCAGCAGGTCGACGACCTGCCCGAGCTCGGCGACCCGGGCGTGCGGCAGCTCGGAGAGGGCCGCGGTCAGCGTGGCCTCGTCCAGCTCCGCCAGCTCGCCCTGGCCGAAAAGCGCCTTCGACGCGGCGATCACGGCCGCGCACTGGTCGGCGCCGTGCACCAGCGTGGTCAGCTCCTCCGCCAGTGCCCGCTGCGCGGCGCGCGCCTGCGGCCGCTCGGCGGTCTGCGCCTCCAGCGCCTCCAGCTCCTCACGGCTCAGGAAGGACAGGATGCGCATGTACGTCGAGATGTCCCGGTCGTCCACGTTCAGCCAGAACTGGTAGAACGCGTACGGCGTGGTCATCTCCGGGTCCAGCCACACGGCGCCGCTCTCGGACTTGCCGAACTTGGTGCCGTCCGCCTTGACCATCAGCGGGGTGGCCAGGGCGTGCACGTGCGCGCCCGGCTCCAGGCGGTGGATCAGGTCGAGACCGGCCGTC
The DNA here is from genome assembly GCF_042716505.1 of Streptomyces sp. NPDC058674. Classification (NCBI taxonomy): domain Bacteria; kingdom Bacillati; phylum Actinomycetota; class Actinomycetes; order Kitasatosporales; family Streptomycetaceae; genus Streptomyces; species Streptomyces sp. NPDC058674. The sequence goes on along the minus strand of NZ_JBHXSC010000066.1, from coordinate 26,777 downwards.
AGGTTGCCCCACTGGTCGGAGCCGCCCTGCTGGAGCACGCAGCCGTAGCGCCGGTACAGCTCCAGGAAGTCCATGCCCTGGAGCAGCTGGTAGCTGAACTCGGTGTAGCTGATGCCCTGGTCGGACTCCAGCCGGCGGGCGACCGAGTCCTTCGCCAGCATCTTGTTGACCCGGAAGTGCTTGCCGATGTCCCGGAGGAACTCGATGGCGGACATGCCCGCCGTCCAGTCCAGGTTGTTGACCATGACCGCGGCGTTCTCGCCCTCGAAGGACAGGAACGGCTCGATCTGGGTGCGCAGCCGGGCCACCCAGTTCGCGATGGTCTCCGGGTCGTTCAGGGTCCGCTCGGCCGTCGGCCGCGGGTCGCCGATCTGCCCGGTGGCCCCGCCGACCAGCGCCAGCGGCCGGTGGCCGGCCTGCTGGAGCCGGCGCACGGTCAGGACCTGGACCAGGTGCCCGACGTGCAGCGAGGCCGCGGTCGGGTCGAAGCCGCAATAGAACGTGACAGGACCGTCCGCGAACGCCTTGCGCAGCGCTTCTTCGTCGGTGGACTGGGCGAAGAGCCCGCGCCACTTCAGTTCGTCGACGATGTCCGTCACGGTCTCTCGACTCCTTCGGATGATGGAATTGCGTCACTCAGTCTAGGTGGGTCAGACGCCCTTGCTGACCGAGCTCATGTTGAAGTCCGGGACGCGCAGGGCGGGCATCGCGGCCCTGGTGAACCAGTCGCCCCACTCGCGCGGCAGGGTCTTCTCGGTCCGCCCCGCCTCCGTGGCCCGCGACAGCAGGTCCACCGGGGACTCGTTGAACCGGAAGTTGTTGACCTCCCCCACGACCTGCCCGTCCTCGACCAGGTACACGCCGTCCCGGGTCAGGCCCGTCAGCAGCAGGGTCGCCGGGTCCACCTCGCGGATGTACCACAGGCAGGTCAGCAGCAGGCCCCTCCCGGTACCCGCCACCATCTCCTCCAGCGACTTGTCCCCGCCCCCGTCCAGGACCAGGTTCCCGAAGGACGGGGCAAGCGGCAGCCCCGTCAGCTCCGCGCTGTGCCGGGTCGTGGTCAGCCGGGCCAGCTCGCCGCCGCGGATCCACTCGGTCGCCGGGACCGGGAGGCCGTTGTCGAACACCGAGGCGTCGTCGCCCGAGCTGTGCGCGATCACGAACGGCGCGGACTCCAGGCCCGGCGCGTGGGGATCGCTGCGCAGGGTCAGCGGCAGCCGGGACAGCCGCTCGCCGACCCGGGTGCCGCCCCCGGGCTTGGAGAAGACCGTCCGGCCCTCCACCGCGTCCCGGGCCGCCGCCGACCACATCTGGTAGATCAGCAGGTCGGCGACGGCCGTCGGCGGCAGCAGCGTCTCGTACCGCCCGGCGGGCAGCTCGACTTTCCGCTCCGCCCAGCCCAGGCGCACGGCCAGGTCCGCGTCCAGCTCGGTCGGGTCCACGTCCTTGAAGTCGCGGGTCGCGCGGCCCGCCCAGGCCGAGCGCTGCCGGTCCGGGGACTTCGCGTTCAGTTCGAGGGTGCCGTTGGGCTGGTCGTGCCGCAGCCGCAGGCCCGTGGAGGTTCCCACGTACGTGGAGACCATCTCGTGGTGGGCGAAGCCGTACAGCTCCCGGCCGCCCGCCTTCGCCCGGGCGAAGGCCTCGCCGAGCGCCGGCGCGAAGTCGGCGAACACCGCGGAGGACGTCTCGGCCGGGCCGTCCGCGAAGTCCGGCGAGGCGGGGGTCCCGGTCACCAGCGGCTGGGCGTCCTCGGCGGGACCGGCGCCGCGCGCGGCCGCCTCGGCGGCCCGTACCAGCGGCTCCAGGTCCGCGGCGGTCACGGCGGAGCGCGAGACGACCCCCGAGGCCGTGCCCTCCCTGCCGTCGACCGTGGCGATGACCGTCAGGGTCCGTCCGCGGGTCACCCCGTTGGTGGTGAGCGCGTTTCCGGCCCAGCGCAGATTGGCGCTGGACTCCTCGTCGGCGATGACGACGCAGCCGTCGGCGGTGGAGAGCTCCAGCGCGCGCTCGACGATCTCGTGGGGCTTCGTTCGGCTCATCGGCCGGCCTCCTGCGTGGTGTTCAGGATGTTCACGTCGCGGAACAGCGCGGACGGGCAGCCGTGCGAGACCGCCGCGACCTGGCCCGGCTGGGCCTTGCCGCAGTTGAAGGCGCCGCCCAGGACGTACGTCTGCGGGCCGCCGACCTTCTCCATCGAGCCCCAGAAGTCGGTGGTCGTCGCCTGGTAGGCGACGTCGCGCAGCTGCCCGGCCAGCCGGCCGTTCTCGATGCGGAAGAAGCGCTGCCCGGTGAACTGGAAGTTGTAGCGCTGCATGTCGATCGACCAGGAGCGGTCGCCGACCACGTAGATCCCGCGCTCGACCCCGCCGATCAGGTCCTGCGTGGACAGCCCGCCCGGGTCCGGCCGGAGCGAGACGTTCGCCATCCGCTGGACGGGCACGTGCCCGGGGGAGTCGGCGTAGGCGCAGCCGTTGGAGCGCCCGAGGCCGGTCAGCTTCGCGATCCGCCGGTCCAGCTGATAGCCGACCAGGGTGCCGTCCTTGACCAGGTCCCAGCTCTGCGCCGCCACGCCCTCGTCGTCGAAGCCGACGGTGGCCAGCCCGTGCTCCGCCGTGCGGTCACCCGTCACGTTCATGATCGACGAACCGTACTTGAGCGTGCCCAGCCGGTCGAAGGTGGCGAAGGAGGTCCCGGCGTACGCCGCCTCGTAGCCCAGGGCCCGGTCGAGCTCGGTGGCGTGGCCGATGGACTCGTGGATGGTGAGCCACAGGTTCGAGGGGTCCACGACGAGGTCGTACGTCCCGGCCTCGACGCTCGGGGCCCGCATCTTCTCGGCGAGCAGGCCCGGGATCTGCTCCAGCTCGGCGTTCCAGTCCCAGCCGGTGCCGGTCAGGTACTCCCAGCCCCGGCCGGCGGGCGGGGCGATGGTGCGCATCGAGTCGAACTCGCCGGTGGCGGCGTTCACGGCGACCGCCGTGAGCTGCGGATGCACGCGCACCCGCTGCTGGGTGGTCGAGGTGCCCGAGGTGTCCGCATAGAACTTGTTCTCGTGGACGGCGAGGAGCGAGGCGTCCACGTGGGCCACCCCGTCGGCCGCCAGCAGCCGGGCGCTCCAGTCGGCGAGCAGCGCCGCCTTCTCCGCGTCGGGCACCGCGAAGGGGTCCACGTCGTAGGCGGAGATCCAGGTCTTCTCGGAGTGCACCGGCTCGTCGGCCAGCTCCACCCGCTCGTCCGAACCGGCCGCCTTGATCACCTGGGCGGAGAGCTTCGCCATGGCCACCGCCTGCGAGGCCACCTTGGCCGCCGCGTCCATGGTGAGGTCCACGCCGGAGGCGAACCCCCAACTGCCCCCGTGCACCACCCGGACCGCGAACCCGAGGTCGGTGGTGTCGGAGCCGCCCGACGGCTTGGCGTCCCGCAGCCGCCAGGAGGCGCTGCGGATCCGCTCCAGCCGGAAGTCGGCATGCTCGGCGCCCAGCGCGCGCGCCCGGGCGAGCGCCGCGTCGGCGAGCGCCCGCAGGGGCAGTGCGGTGAAGGCCGCGTCGATGGAATGGGGCACGGAATTCCTCCCGGGGTCGGGGCCGGTCGTCCCGATCATGTCGCGATCGGGGCTCTCGTGCATACATGTTTCTGTAGGGATTCGACAGAGGGCGCCGCGTGGCCCTGTCGGACCCGATTCTCCGTACGGCGGCCGCGACCTATAGGTTTTTGGTGTTCAGACCGCTAGTGAAAGGGTGATCCGTTGAGCCGCTCGGTTCTCGTCACCGGAGGAAACCGGGGCATCGGCCTCGCCATCGCCCACGCCTTCGCGGAGGCCGGTGACAAGGTCGCGGTCACGTACCGCTCGGGCGAGCCGCCGCAGGAGCTCACCTCGCGGGGCGTCCTGGCGGTCCGCTGCGACATCACCGACTCCGAGCAGGTGGAGCAGGCCTACAAGCAGATCGAGGAGGCGCACGGCGCCGTCGAGGTGCTGGTGGCCAACGCCGGCATCACCAAGGACACGCTGCTGATGCGGATGTCCGAGGAGGACTTCGCCTCGGTCGTCGACACCAACCTCACCGGTACCTTCCGTGTGGTCAAGCGCGCGAACCGTGGCATGCTCCGTGCCAAGAAGGGCCGTGTCGTCCTGATCTCCTCGGTCGTCGGACTGCTGGGTTCGGCGGGGCAGGCCAACTACGCGGCCTCCAAGGCCGCGCTGGTCGGCTTCGCCCGCTCGCTCGCCCGCGAGCTCGGATCGCGCAACATCACCTTCAACGTGGTCGCCCCCGGTTTCGTGGACACCGACATGACGAAGGTGCTCACCGACGAACAGCGCGCGGGCATCGTGGGCCAGGTGCCGCTCGGCCGTTACGCGCAGCCCGAGGAGATCGCGGCAGCCGTGCGCTTCCTGGCGTCCGACGACGCCGCGTACATCACCGGAGCCGTCATTCCCGTTGACGGCGGATTGGGCATGGGTCACTGATCACCATGAGCGGAATTCTCGACGGCAAGCGCATCCTCATCACGGGGGTGCTGATGGAATCCTCCATCGCCTTCCACGCCGCCAAGCTGGCCCAGGAGCAGGGCGCCGAGGTCATCCTCACCGCGTTCCCGCGCCCCACGCTGACGGAGCGCATCGCCAAGAAGCTGCCGAAGCCCGTCAAGGTCATCGAGCTCGACGTCACCAACGACGAGCACCTGGCCCGCCTGGAGGGCCTGGTCCGGGACGAGCTCGGAAGCCTCGACGGCGTCGTCCACTCGATCGGCTTCGCGCCGCAGGACGCCCTCGGCGGCAACTTCCTGAACACCCCGTTCGAGTCGGTCGCGACCGCCATGCACGTCTCGGCGTTCTCGCTGAAGTCGCTGGCCATGGCCTGCAAGCCGCTGTTCCCGGCGGAGGGCGCGGCCATCGTCGGCCTCACCTTCGACGCGCAGTTCGCCTGGCCGCAGTACGACTGGATGGGCCCGGCCAAGGCCGCGCTGGAGGCCACGAGCCGCTACCTCGCCCGCGACCTGGGCAAGGAGAACATCCGCTGCAACCTGGTCTCGGCCGGTCCGATCGGCTCGATGGCCGCGAAGTCCATCCCGGGCTTCTCCGAGCTGGCGGACGTCTGGAACTCCCGCTCGATGCTGGAGTGGGACATGAACGACCCGGAACCCACGGGCAAGGCAATCGTCGCCCTGCTGTCCGACTGGTTCCCGAAGACGACCGGCGAGATCGTCCACGTGGACGGCGGCCTGCACGCGATGGGCGCCTGACGGCTCCCCCTCCGTACGGCGGCGGCCGCACCCCCCTTCCGGGAGGTGCGGCCGCCGCCGTTTTTCACGGGCGGGGCACGGCCCGCGGCCCCGCGCTCGATCGGATGTTCACCGCCGGACGGAGCCCTCCCGAGTCGAAAACCGGGACAAATGCCTGCAAACTGGCCGAGCCGGGATCTTCCCGGCTCCTGCCGGGAGGGGGTACAGGAGTGCGCGCCAGGCCGAACCGAGCGGTATCACTGCTGGTGACCTCCGTGGTCCTGAGCGGATTCCTGTCCTCCGGAGCGGCCGCGCGACCTCTGCACGGCGAGCCCGCGCCCGGCCCCGAGGCCGTGGCCCCCGCCGTCGTGGACCTCGCGGAGGTCCCGGTCGAGCCGCCCGTGCAGCCCTCGCGGACCGCGGGCCGGGAGCTCTTCGGGGCCGACTGCGACATCGGGACCGAGGGCTCGACGGTGACCGCGTACTGCCACAACGGCTACCCGGAGACCGACCTGGTGAGCCTGCACGTGGAATGCGACCGCTGGTGGGACGTGGACGGGGACGGCGCCGCGGTGGCGATCGGCCCGGCCGGCCGGGCCGAGCTGACCGGCCGCTGCTACAAGGAGGTCCGCTCGGCCTGGGTCACGCACCGCCGCCCCCCGCAGAGCCCCCGCCCGGTTCCCTCCGGCAATCGCTAGTGCCGTGAGCCCTTCCGGTCACGGCACTATGCCTCCCGGCGCCCGCCGAGGCAGGCGAACGGATAGCCGGCCGCCTCCGAGGCGGCCGCGTCCCCGTCACCCCGCCGGACCGCTTCGATCAGCCGGGCGTGGTCCAGGTGGGCCGCCGGGTCCAGGACGGACCCCACGTCGCTCCGCAGCCAGTCCGCCACCAGGTCGCCGAGGTCCGCGTACAGCTCGATCAGCACGTCGTTGTGGGAGGCGGTGACCACCGCCATGTGCAGGCTCACGTCCGCCGCCACGAACCGCTCCGCGTCCCCGCTCGCCCAGGCCTCCTCGCGCCGCGCCAGCAGCGCGTCCAGCTGTACGAGGTCCCGCTCGGTCCGCCGCTCCGCCGCGAGCCGGGCCGCCGACGACTCCAGGGTCGAGCGCAGCTCCGCGATGTGCCGCGGCTCGGCACCCGCGAAGCGCCGGTGCATGACCCCGGCCAGCTCGCTCGTGGCGATGACGTAGGTGCCCGAACCCTGGCGGATGTCGAGCAGGCCGTTGTGCGCCAGCGCCCGTACGGCCTCGCGGACGGTGTTGCGGGCGACCCCGAGCAGCTCCACGAGTTCCGGTTCCGTGGGAATGCGGGAACCCACCGGCCACTCGCCGGAGGTGATCTGGTTGCGCAACTGTGCGATCACCTGGTCGGACAGCGCGGAGCGCCGGGGGGAGGAGAGCGGCATGGGTTCCTCTCGAGAGCAGCGTGCGACTGGACAACCAATCATCCCATGATTCTATGATGGTTCAATGTCCGACGAAGAAATCCAGACCCTGAACCGCCCGCCGGTCGCGCACGTCCGCGCCGACCGGTCCGCCCCCGCCCCCGCCCACGTCGCCCCCACGTGGCTCGGTCCGGTGCTCGTCGTCGGAATCGTGCTGGCCGCCCTCAACCTGCGACCCGCCATCACCAGCCTCGGCGCCCTCTTCGAGGAGGCCCGCACGGGACTCGGGATGAGCGGCGCCGTCGCCGGACTGATCACCTCCGTACCCGCCCTCTGCTTCGCCGTGGTCGGCGTCACCGCCCCGCGGCTCTCCCGACGCTTCGGGCCGGCCGCCGTCGTCTGCGCCGGCATGGCCGCCGTCGCCGCGGGCCTGCTGGTCCGCCCCTTCGCGACCGGCGCCGCCGGCTTCCTCGCGGCCAGCGCCCTGTCACTGGCCGGCATAGCCCTGACCAACGTGCTGCTCCCGGTGATCGTCAAGCGCTACTTCCCCGGCCGCGTCGGCACCATGACCGGCCTGTACTCCATGGCCCTGGCGGCCGGCACCTCCCTCGCCGCGGCCGCGACCGTCCCGTTGACGGGGGCCCTCGGCGGCAGCTGGCGTACCGGCCTGCTGGTCTGGGCCGCCCTCGCCGTGGTCGCGGTACTGCCGTGGCTGCCCGTCGCCCGCGCCTCCCGGCGCGCCGACCGGGCCGCCGCCGCCGCCCGGCTCGGCGCCGGCGTCGGCGCCGCGGTCGCGGCCGACGCGGGACCCCGGGTCGCCCGCAGCCGTACCGCCTGGGCCCTGGCCTGCTACTTCGGCCTACAGGCCACCGGCGCCTACGTCACCATGGGCTGGCTCCCGCAGATCTTCCGCGACGCCGGGGTCTCCGCCTCCACCGCCGGCGTGCTCCTCGCCGTCACCATGGTCATGGGCGTCCCGCTGGCCTTCGTCATCCCCGGCCTGGCCGGCCGGATGAGGAACCAGGGCCCGATCGCCGCCACCCTCGGCCTCTTCGGCCTCGCCGGATACCTCGGCCTCTACCTCGCCCCGGCCGCCGGCGCCTGGGCCTGGGCGCTCCTGCTCGGCGTCTCCAACTGCGCCTTTCCGCTCGTCATCACCATGATCGGACTGCGCGCCAAGTCCCCCGCCGGGGTCGTCCGGCTCTCCGCCTTCGCCCAGAGCACCGGCTACCTGATCTCCATCCCCGGGCCGCTGCTCATCGGCACCCTCTACCAGCACAGCGGCGGCTGGGACCTCCCGCTCGCCCTGATGGCCGGACTCCTCGTCCCGCAGATGGCCCTCGGCGTCCTGGCCGGCCGGGACCGCACGATCGAGGACGAATGCGGGCATGCGAGACTGACCGGCATGTCGCCCGTACTCGAACCGAACCCCCAGAACGGCCGGAAGAAGCTCGGCCTGATCTTCGGCGCCATGATCGCCGTGACCGTGATCATCGCCGTCATCGCGACGATCGCCTCCCCCTGACCGCAACGGCCGGGGGAGGTGGGGATAACCCCACCACCCCCTAGGGGGCCAGGCTCAGGGGGAAGTGGGGTGCGCCCCGGATGGGAGCAGCGCCTTCGGGTCCTTAGATTCGAAGACAGCGAGCCCGTCCCGACCGCACACCCACGGAGGCGGCCATGTCGGCCCCCACGCACACCCGGTCCCTCCCGCACCTCCCTACCCTCCCGTCCGGCCGGCCCCTCCCGTCCGGTCCCCGCGCCGCCGCGGCCGTCGCCGGCCGTGTCCGCAGCGGCGCGGGCCGTGTCCACCGCGGCGTCGGGCGCGTCCGTAGCGGTGCCGACGCCCGCCTGCACTGGTGGGCCCTGGCCCTGCCCGCACTCGCCTTCGGCCTCCTGCTGCTGCTCGCCGGCTCCGGCGAGGCGCGGGCCGCCACCGCGGACGGCGACGGCCCCGCACTGGTCCAGGTCGCGGGGAAGCTCCTGCGCGCCGTGGGCTGACCCCGCGCGCCCACGTGCGCCGACACGCGCCCCGCACCGGCCGACGAGCCTCCCAACACCCCGCGCCCCGTGGCTCGTTTCATGCGAAGCTGGGAGTCATGAGCGCCGACACGACCCGCAGGATCGCCCTCCTCCGGCACGCCAAGGCCGATTGGCCCGAGGTGTCCGACCACGAACGGCCGCTGGCGGAACGAGGCCGCAAGGACGCCCCGGCCGCCGGGCTGAAGCTCGCCGATACCGGCATCGCCTTCGACCTGGCCCTCTGCTCCACCGCCGCCCGCACGCGCGAGACCTGGAAGCTGGCCGTCCAGGAGATGCCGCACCGGCCGAAGACCTCGTACGAGGAGCGGCTGTACGACGCCTCGCTCGGCGAGCTGATCGCCCTGCTGAACGAGACCTCCGACGACGTCGCCAATCTCCTCGTCATCGGCCACAACCCCGGCATGCACGCCCTCGCCGACGCCCTCTCCGGGCGCGCGGAGGGCGACGCCCTGGCGCGAATCAGCCGTACGGGATTCCCCACCGCCGCGCTCGCCGTCGTCTCCTTCACCGGATCGTGGAAGACCCTGGAACACGGCGTGGGCACGCTGGTCGACTACTGGACCCCCAAGGGCCACTGACCGGGTCCGCGGGCCACGCGTGCAGGGGCCCCGGCGGGCACACCGCCGCCGGGGCCCCTTTCGTACGTCACGGACGTACGGGCCCCCCGGTCACGCCAGGTCGGCGGCCTCGATCTCCTCGCGGGTGATCCCGAGCAGGTACAGCACCGCGTCCAGGAAGGGCACGTTCACCGCCGTGTGCGCGGCCTCGCGGACCACCGGCTTGGCGTTGAAGGCCACGCCCAGCCCCGCCGCGTTCAGCATGTCCAGGTCGTTGGCGCCGTCACCGATGGCCACCGTCTGGGACAGCGGGACGTCCGCCTCGGCGGCGAACCGGCGCAGCAGCCGCGCCTTGCCGGCCCGGTCGACGATCTCGCCGGTGACCCGCCCGGTCAGCTTCCCGTCGATGATCTCCAGCGTGTTGGCGGCGGCGAAGTCCAGCCCGAGCCGCTGCCGCAGGTCGTCGGTCACCTGGGTGAACCCGCCCGAGACGACGCCCACCTGGTAGCCGAGCCGCTTCAGGGTCCGGATCAGGGTCCGCGCACCCGGGGTGAGCTGCACCTCGGCGCGGACCTTGTCCACGACGGAGACGTCCAGGCCCGCCAGCAGCGCCACGCGGGCGTGCAGCGACTGCTCGAAGTCCAGCTCGCCGCGCATGGCCCGCTCGGTGACCTCGGCGACCTCGGCCTCGCAGCCCGCGTGGGCCGCGAAGAGCTCGATGACCTCGTCCTGGATCAGGGTCGAGTCCACGTCCATGACGACGAGGCGCTGCGCCCGGCGGTGCAGCCCCGCCGAGACCACGGCGACGTCCACACCGATGTGGGCGGCGGCGGTGGCCAGCGCGGTGCGCAGCGGCTCCGTCTCGGTGCCGGATACGGCGAACTCCACCGCGGTCACCGGGTACTTGGCGAGACGGAAGATGCGGTCGATGTTGCCGCCGGTCGCGGTGATCCGGGCGGCGATCTGCGCCGTGGACTCGGCGGTGAGCGGGTGCCCCAGCACGGTGACGTGGGAACGGCCGCTGCCGCGCGGCCGGTTGTCGCCGGTGCCGGAGAGGATCTCGGCCTGCAGTTTGAGGGACTCGGCCCAGCTGTGGACGGTGGCCCGCAGGTCGCCCTCGGTGCCGCCGACGGGCTGGGTGACGAGGGCGCACAGGACGATGCGGCCCCGCGTGACGACCTGCTCGATGTCGACGACGTCGACGGAGTAGGCGGCGAGGGTGTCGAACAGCCCGGCGGTGATCCCGGGACGGTCCTTGCCGAAGATCTTGACGAGGAGGGTGGGGACGTCGGAGGTCTGCGATGCGCTCATGGTGAGGTCACCGTATCTTCCCGGCACCGGGGACAGGACCCCCGTCCCACTCCCTGAACGCGGCGGACGCCCCTCCCCGCCGCCCGGCCCGGAGCGGGCGGGGGAGCACGTACGCCGGGACCCGCCCTGCCGCCCGCCCCGTCGGGCGCGGTGCCCGGCGCGTTCTTCCGGCGAGAGCCGAGGGGATGCCGGGCGAGAAGTCCCGAATCTCACTCTCCGGGCGGCTTTCGACCCCGCCGGCGGGCACGCGCGGCCGGCCCGGCACGGCCCGGATTCCACATGTGGCCGCGGGCCTGAAATAGTTCCCCAGGATGTTCGCCATCCCTAGACTCCCTGACGTCATGGGGGATTCTCGGGGGACTTAAGTGGGGCTGGAGTGCCGGAACTCGTACTGGAATTGAATGGAAGGACCTGGACGCTCGATCCGTCCAGGTCGTACTCGCTGGGGCGCGATCCCCAGGGAGACGTCGTGATCGATGACGCACGGGTGTCGTGGCGGCACGCCACCATCAGCTGGAACGGACGCGGTTGGGGGATCGAGGACCACGGCAGCACCAATGGCACCTACGTGCACGGGGCCCGGGTCCAGCAGGCGGAGCTCGCGCCCGGTACGCCGGTCCACCTGGGCAACGCCACGGACGGCCCGCGCCTGAATCCGGTCGCCGCCGCGGCTCCGGCGCCGCAGCCGGCCGCGGCCCAGCAGGCCCCGGCGCAGCAGCAGGCGTACGCCCAGCAGGCCCCGGCGTACCAGGCCCCGCAGCAGCAGCTCCCGCCGCAGCAGTCCTGGGAGCAGCAGCACGCACAGCAGCCGCACCAGCCGCAGGCGCACTTCCCGCACCAGCAGGGCGGCGGCCCCGCCGCCTCCGTACCGGCGCAGGGAGCGGCCCCCGGCTACGGCGACCGCAGCCCGACCACGTTCCACCAGCTCTCGATGGGCCACGTCATGCGGATCGGCCGCGCGCTGGAGAACGAACTGGTGGTCTCCGACCTCCAGGTCTCCCGCCACCACGCCGAGTTCCGCTCGATGCCGGGCGGCCGCTTCGAGATCCACGACCTGGGCAGCCACAACGGCACCTACGTCAACGGCCAGCCGGTGGCCAAGTCCGGCACCGCACTGCTCGGCCCGAACGACGTCGTCGGTGTCGGCCACTCGACGTTCCGGATCGTCGGGGACCGGCTCGAGGAGTTCGTCGACACCGGCGAGGTCTCCTTCTCGGCCCGCCACCTCACGGTCACGGTCGACGGCGGCAAGCAGATCCTCAAGGACGTCACCTTCGGCGTCCCGGAGAAGTCGCTGGTCGGCGTCATCGGCCCGTCCGGCTCCGGCAAGTCGACCCTGCTCAAGGCGCTGACCGGCTACCGGCCGGCCAACCAGGGCGACGTCCTCTACGACAACCGCAACCTGTACAAGCAGTTCGCGGAGCTGCGCCAGCGCATCGGCCTGGTCCCGCAGGACGACATCCTGCACAAGGAACTGACCGTCCGCACCGCCCTGAAGTACGCGGCCAAGCTCCGCTTCCCGGGCGACACCGCCGAGTCCGAGCGCGCCGCCCGCATCGACGAGGTGCTGCGCGAGCTCAAGCTCGACATCCACAAGGACAAGAAGATCACCTCGCTCTCGGGCGGGCAGCGCAAGCGCGTGTCCGTGGCCCTGGAGCTGCTCACCAAGCCGTCGCTGATCTTCCTGGACGAGCCGACCTCCGGCCTCGACCCGGGCATGGACCGCGACGTCATGCAGCTGCTGCGCGGCCTCGCCGACGACGGCCGCACGGTGCTCGTCGTCACCCACTCGGTCGCCGAGCTGGCCATCTGCGACAAGCTGCTGGTCATGGCACCGGGCGGTTCGGTCGCCTACTTCGGTCCGCCGGACGAGGCGCTGAACTTCTTCGGCTACACGACGTGGGCGGACGTCTTCTCGGCCTTCGAGAACTACCGCGAGTACGACTGGGCCGGCCGCTGGAAGGGCTCGCAGCACTACCAGCTGTACGCCGCCGACATAGACTCCGTCGCCCCGCAGTCCGTCGCGATGCCCCCGGCCCAGCAGATGCGCCCGCCCAAGCCGCAGGCCTGGGGCTCCCAGCTGTGGACGCTGATCCGCCGCTACGTCTCGGTGATCGCCTCCGACAAGGGCTTCATCGGCCTGATGCTGATCCTGCCGGCGGTCCTGGGCGTGGTCTCCACGGTCATCCCCGCGAAGTTCGGCCTCGCGCCGCCCGTGGCGCCGTCCCGCTTCAACGGCGACGCCGGCACGATCATGCTGATCCTCGCGGTCGGCATGTGCTTCTCCGGCGCCGCCAACTCGGTCCGTGAGCTGATCAAGGAACGGGTCATCTACGAGCGCGAGCGCGCGACCGGCCTGTCCCGCTCGGCCTACCTCATGTCGAAGGTGATCGTCCTCGGCGTCATTACGGCCGTCCAGGGCGTGATCATCTGCGGGATCGGCTTCTACCCCCGCGACCTGCCGGCCGAGGGCCTGCTCATGCCCCCGGCCGTGGAGATCTGCCTGTCGGTCATCGCGCTCGGCTTCACCTCGATGATGTTCGGCCTGGTGATCTCCTCGCTGGTGAAGACCGCCGAGAAGACCATGCCGCTGCTGGTCATGTTCGCGATCGTCCAGGTCGTCTTCACCGGCATCCTGTTCCAGCTCTACGACTCCCCGGGCCTGGAGCAGTTCGCCTGGCTGATGCCGTCCCGCTGGGCGATCGCCGCCGCCGGAACCACGCTGAACCTCGGCGTGCTCATGCCGCCGTGGGACGCCGACAACCCGACCAACACCGACCCGCTCTGGGACGCCACGCTCGGACAGTGGAGCCTGAACATCACCATCCTGCTGCTCATCGGCATCGCCTGCGGCTTCGCGGTGCAGCGCCTGCTGCGCCGCCACGAGCCCGAGGTCATGCGCGCGGGCAAGTAGCACGACCCGAGCAGCACGGCCCGGCCCCGTACGCGGGAAGGGCCGGAGCGGTACGACCTGTCGTACGAACGCACGAACGCCTCAGGGCGGCACCCGGTACTCCGGGGGCCGCCCTGAGGCGCATGGGGGGTGCGGGAACGCCGCAGGCCTAGTAGGCGCTGTTGACGTTGTCCATCGAGCCGTAGCGGTCGGCCGCGTAGTTGCAGGCGGCGACGATGTTCGCGACCGGGTCGTACTGGTCGAACTTGGTGCCCTTGACGTGGTACGTCTTGAAGGTCGGGGCGATGACCTGGAGCAGGCCCTTGCTGGGGATGCCGTTGCGGGCGTTGATGTCCCAGTTGTTGATCGCCATCGGGTTGCCGCTGGACTCGCGCATCACGTTGCGGTGGATGCCGGCGTAGCTGCCGGGAATGCCCTCGCGCTTCATGATGAAGAGGGCTTCCTTGATCCAGCCGTCGAGGTTGTTCGCGAAGACCGGGGCGCGGGTCGCGGAACGGCTCGCGGCCGCCTTCTTCGCACGGGCCTTCTTCGCGTCGGCCTCGGCCTTCGCCTTGGCCTTCGCGGCCGCGTCCTTCGCCGCCTTGTCCGCGACGACCTGCTGGACGGAGAGGTGCTGCTGTACGGCCTTGGTCTGCGCGCCGGCGACGACCTGGCTCCAGGCGACGGGAGCGGCGGGGACGGCGGTCCCGGCCTCGGCCGCACCGGCCGGGACGAGCGAGAAGGCGAGCGCAGTGGCGCCGAGCGTGGCGACACCGGCAAGGGACAGCTTGTGTGCCTTCGTCAGACGACTGTGACCGGTAGTGCTGGAAGCAGACATGGCGGGGGCAACCTCTTCGACGGGGGGCCACCCCCGGGCAGACTGAGGGCGGAGCCACAGGAAAGCGCCGCGCTGATCCGGGATCTGCGGCGCTGTGCGACGGGAGCAATTCTTAGCGGTGGCAAAAACGCCTGGCAAAGGTGTGACGTACGATCCTGCTTAGTGGATCAGGGGGCGGCACTCCGCTCGGTTCCTGCCCCCCGGGGCTAGGCGGACCCGTGCTGACACGCTGCTTATGTGTCCACTAGGGAGCTTCGTAAGTGATGTGGGTCCTATGTGCGGCGTCACATCGGGTACGTAACAAACTGACCCAGCGTTGCGGAAGCAATGCGAGGCGTCATGGGTGTCCGACCTCAGGACCACCCCCGTCCCCTCTTGAACGCGAGCCTCGCGCCGCTCCGCGGGCTTCGCCCCGCTGCGCCGGACTCCGTCCGACGGGTGGCTGGGGGGCGTACGGCGTACGGCGCCCGGCGGGTGGCTGGGGTGGGGGACGGCCGCCTGACGGGCTCGGTCCCTCCCCGAGCGGCGGCCCCCGTACCGCCCCACCGGTTTCGGCCGGGGCGGCAGGCCCTCGCGCTGCCGCGTGGGCAGAGGGCGTGCGGGACGCGGCCGCTGGCACAGGGGCAGCCCAGCCGACCCGTCCCCGGGCCGGGAGCCCCAACGCTGTCGCGTCGGATGGGTCCGGCCGGGTTGAGGGGTGGAGTGAGGGCGCCGGCACGGCGGGACGGGCTCGCCGCACACCCAGGGGGCCCCGGCACGCCCTCGCCGACTTGGGCTGTCGTTCGGGCGGGGGGCCGCCGCATCCGGGACGGCAGCCCCATGCCGTCGCCACGGATGCCGTCCTGCCGGGGCGCAGACACGGTCGGCCGTCCCCGCACCAGGCCCGGCGCGGTCGTCGGCGACAAGGCCTACTCATCCGCGCCGCAATGATCTGGATCGACGACCTCCTGAAAGCCGCCGGCTGATCACCACCTCACGCACGCCCTGGCTACCTCACCTACTCCGTCACCGGCATCAGCTCGGCACCCGCCAGAGCCGACCCTGGCCAGCGGTCGTGACCACTCCGGGTGCACGCGGAGGAGCCAGCCGGTAGCGTCGAAGACGTGCGTTCCGCCCCATACGCTGCGGTCCGGCAGGGCCGTTGCCGATGCCGGCAGAGGAACGGGATCACATGCCAAAGCACAGCATCCAGGCGCTGACCGCGGCGGCCGCCCTGGTCTGCCTGGCGGCGATCGGCCCCACGCCCAGCGGCGCCGCCGGTCCCCCCGCCGCGCCCGCCGGACAGCCCGGCCCGGTGGCGCCGTCCCGGTTCGTGCCAGGTCCCTGTCCGAAGCCGCCCGAGCCGATCGAGGCGCTGGGGGACGCGCGCTGCGGCTTCCTCGAGGTCCCCGAGAACCGCTCCCGCCCTGGTAGCCGCACCCTCAAGCTGGCCGTCGCGCGCATTGAGGCCGCCTCCGCGAAGCCTGCGGCGGACCCGGTGGTGTTCATGGCGGGCGGCCCCGGCGCCGACACGTTCGACGACATTCCCTTCCTCATCGACGCCGGTCTGAACAAGGACCGGGAACTGATCATCATGGCCCAGCGCGGCACCCGCTACGACCAGCCGAACCTCGCCTGCCCGGAGGTCGACCGGTTCAACGCCCAGGCCGTCGGCCTGGGCTACGACGCGCAGCGGGCGGAGCAGCTCTTCCTGAAGGCGGTGCAGGACTGCCGGGACCGCCTGACGGCCGACGGCGCCGACCTGAGCGCCTACAACACCACCGAGAACGCCGCGGACTTCGCGGACCTGCGCACGGCGCTGGGCATCGCCCAGTGGAACGTCTACGGGTACTCCTACGGAAGCAACCTGGCCCTCACCTACCTGCGCCTGCACCCCGAGGGGATCCGCGCGGTGGCGATCGACTCGATCGCGCCTCCCCAGTCGGTGACGCTGCCGTGGACGTGGGGCAGCACCGCCGAGGGGATCCGCACCATCTTCGAGGCGTGCGCGGCGCAGCCCGCCTGCAAGGACCGGTACCCGGACCTTCCGCGCCTGCTGACGGAGCAGGTGCGCAGGCTGGAGGCACAGCCGCTCACGCTGGACGTCACGCCGCCGGACGGCGGCAAGCCCGTGAAGACCGTTCTCGACGGCGGCGCGCTGCTGAACCTGATCGTCGCCTTCACCCCGCGGCCCAAGGACATGCCGGCGGCGCTCGACGAGCTCAGCCGCGGCAACCCGGAGCGCTTCGCGAAGGCCCGGGCGGCCGGCTCGGTCCAGAAGGTCGGTGAATTCGCGCACGGCCTGACGAACTCGATCGCGTGCAGCGAGTGGGCTCCGGGGTACACGGAGCCCGACGTGCTGAAGGCGGGACAGAAGGCCTTCCCCGGGTGGCCGGACACGGTCCTGGCGCAGGTGCCCCAGCTGCCCTTCCAGTACGCGGCGTGCGGGATCTGGAACGTTCCGGACCGCGCCTCCGTCCAGCGGGTGCCCACGGTCAGCTCGGTGCCGGCGCTCGTCATCTCCGGCACGTTCGACGTGAAGACCGGTGCGAGCTGGGCGGAGGGCGTGAGCCGCGACCTGTCCGACTCGACTGCCGTCCAGGTTCCCGGAATCGGCCACTGGGTGGTCCCGCAGTCGCCGTGCGCGCAACGCGTACTGGCCTCGTTCCTCGCTCGCCCGACCGCGCCCGACACCGGTTGCGTGGACGATCTCGAGCCCGGTCCGTTCACGATCATCCCGAAGTAACCGGGAGGGCAGATGGCACGTCATCACGCGCCTCGTCGTCGGCGCACCGTGCGACGGCTCCTGGCCCCGTCGGCCGGCGTGGCGACAGGTCTCCTCGTCACCGGCCTGCTCGCGGCGCCCGCGCCGGCGCAGCCCCGTACCGACACCGCCCCCAGCCCAGGAGCACCGATCGGCACGGTGGCCCGCACGGTGGGCGACGCCCGCTTCGAACCGGGCCCCTGCCCCAAGACTCCCGAGCCGATCGAAGCCCTGGAAGGGGCTCGCTGCGGAACGCTCACCGTGCCCGAGAACCGCACCGAGCCGAGCGGTCGCACGATCCGACTCGGTGTGGCGATCGTGCCCGCCGCGACCGACGAGCCCGCGCCCGACCCCGTCGTGTGGCTCGCGGGCGGGCCCGGAGACGACGCGGTCGGAGAGGCGAAGATGGCCATCGACGGCGGCCTGAACCGCGACCGTGACGTGATCTTCATGTCCCAGCGCGGTACGTACTCGGCCGAGCCCGACCTGCTCTGCCCCAACATCGACGAGTTCAACGCGCGCGCGGTCGGCCTCGTCTTCGGCGCGCCGTCCACCGAGCGCCTGCACGTCGAGGCCACGAAGGCCTGCCGCGACAAGCTGGCGGGCCGCGGGATGGACCTCAGCGCCTACAACGACACCGAGAGCGCCGCCGACTACGACGACCTGCGCACCGCGCTGGGCGTCGAGGAGTGGAACCTGTACGGCATCTCCTACGGCACCCACCTGGCCCTGACCTCCATGCGCCTGCACCCCGAAGGGCTCCGCTCGGTCGGCCTCGACGGCATCCTGCCGCCGTCCCGGGCCGGGGAGGCGTCGACCTGGAGCAGCGCCCGGCAGGGCTTCGACGGCCTGTTCAAGGCGTGCGCGGACCAGCCGGCGTGCAACGAGCGCTACCCGAACCTGTCGGCCACCTTCGAGAAGCTCGTCCGCGACCTGGAGGCCGAGCCGGTCACCACCACCGTCACGCTCCCCGGCAGCGACAAGCCGGTGAAGGTCGTACTGGACGGCGGCGCGCTGGTGAACTGGCTGGTGTCCGCCACCCACGTGGCGACCCAGGTACCGGCTGCGCTCGACGAACTGGCGCACGGGAAGCCGCAGCGCATCGCCCGGCAGTGGGCGGGCGGCAAGCTCAGCCCCCAGGCCATCGGAAGGGTTTCGCACGGCCTCGTCTACGGCGTCTTCTGCAGCGCGTGGACGCCGTACGAGGGTGAGGACGCGGCGCTCCAGGGCGGTCAGAAGGAGTTCCCCTCGTTCCCGCGCTCGGTGCAGGCACAGGCTCCGCTGCTCGCCTCGCTGCGTCCGGACTGCGACGTCTGGGACATCCCGGCGGCCGCGCCCTCGATCCGGGATGCCACCCGAGGCGACATCCCCACCCTCGCCCTGTCGGGTGCCTTCGACGCCCAGACCGGGGCGGACAACGGGCCCTACGTCGCCCGCACGCTGGACAAGGCCACCGTCGTCACGATCCCCTACGAGCCGCACGTGGTGTTCGCGACCTCGAAGTGCGCGCAGGAGATCACCCTCTCGTTCTTCGACCACCCGACCGCACCCGATACCGAATGCGTGAAGAACCTCCAGGCGCCCAAGTTCGAGATCGGACCCTGAGGCGGCCGCCGCCTCGTCGGAGTCACCATGCACCTCGGCGCTGAGACGGCATCCACGGAGCGATGGGTGAACGAACGCGCCCAGAAAGCCTGGTGGGAGGGGTGGGACCCGGTCAGCGCAGGACGTCGGCCCAATGGGCCAGGACCGAGGGGAGCTCGTTGGCGTCCACCCACGCCCGGAACAGTTGGTCGCCTTCGACCCGCCGCTCTGGGGTGCCCGTGTACACGGCGACGACCGCGCGGTCGTGCATCAGCGCGTCCTCCCTCTGTCCGGACAGCTCCTTCGACACGATCACGTACCCCTGGCGGTACGTGAGCGGGCCTACCTCGTACACGTCTTTCACCTCGGGAGCCCCGGGGTCCGCGTTTATGTTCATGGACCAAGAGCCTATGCCCGCTCCTCGCGCTTCGGGGTGAAAGTGGCAATCCCCCGGCGCCCCAATCCCCCGGCAGCGGCCCGCGCCGTGCAGGCACCTGCAATCGCGGCGGTCACAGCGCGGCACACGTCCGCCGAGCCCGCCCGCCCGCTCGGGGCGGAGGCGCGCCCGGAGCCCGGCCTCCCCGCCCACCCCGGCCGGAGGCCTACCGCTCGCGTTCCTCCACCGGCGCGTTGTACGCCGCCACCAGCGCCCGCCGCGCCACCCGCTCCACCGGGCGCAGCACCTCTGCCCGCGCCGCCATCTCCGAGGCGGCCACCGCACCGCCGGGCCCGTGCTCGTGTGCCAGCGACACCAGCAGGTCCACCCGCTGCGCCAGCGCCAGCACCCGTACCGCCCGCGCCGGATAGCCCGGCGCCAGCACCTCCCGCCCGGCCTCCGCCCGTGCCCGGTACGCCGACAGCGCCGCATCGGCCACCGGCCCCGAGCCCGCCACGTCCAGCCGGGTCAGCGCCACCGTCGCCTCCTGCAGCGCCTGCGCCAGCTCCCGCTCCGCCTCGCCCAGCGACGGTACGTCCGCCGGGGGAGCCTCCCGTACCGGCAGGCAGTGCCACGTCACCGAGACGTGCACGTCCCCGTCCGGGCCCGCCTCGGAGACCTCCGGCACCAGGCCCACGGCCGCGCCCACGGCGACCACCGCCTCCTCGGCGTCCAGGGCCCGCGCGTTGAACTCCGGCGGTCCGCTCAGGCCCAGCGGATGCCCCGGCGCCGGCAGTGCCACCCGCAGTCCGGTCACCCCCATCGCCCGCATCCGGCCCAGGGCGAGCGTCAGCCCCACCGGCCCCGCTTCCCCCGGCAGCCCCGCCACGCGGTGCACGGCGTCCTCGCCCACGATCGACGACACGGCCTCGTCGGGCGAGACCAGACCTGCCAGCAGAGCATTCCCCCAGGCGGCCAGCCGCCCTGAACGCGGTTCGAAAAGCATCCCCCCACTTTACGGATCCGCCCCCCGACCCGGCCCCGGCCCCGGACCCCTCCCTGAGTGGCGTAGGTTTTCCCCTGGGGCTGCGCCTGCCGGCGCACAGAGAACCGTGACTGCAAGGGGTGACAACACGCTCATGAGCGATGTTCTGGAGCTGGTGGACGTATCCGTGGTCCGCGAGGGCCGGGCTCTGGTGGACCAGGTCTCCTGGTCGGTGAAGGAGGGGGAGCGCTGGGTGATCCTCGGCCCCAACGGCGCCGGCAAGACCACGCTGCTGAACCTCGCCTCCAGCTACCTCTTCCCCACCACGGGAAGCGCCACCATCCTCGGCAGCACCCTCGGCAAGGTGGACGTCTTCGAGCTGCGCCCCCGGATCGGCGTCGCCGGCATCGCGATGGCCGACAAGCTCCCCAAGCGGCAGACCGTCCTGGAGACCGTCCTCACCGCCGCCTACGGCATGACGGCGACCTGGCACGAGGAGTACGAGGACGTCGACGAGCAGCGCGCCCGCGCCTTCCTCGACCGCCTCGGCATGACGGACTACCTCGACCGCAAGTTCGGCACCCTCTCCGAGGGCGAACGCAAGCGCACGCTGATCGCCCGCGCTCTGATGACCGACCCCGAGCTCCTGCTCCTCGACGAGCCCGCCGCCGGCCTGGACCTCGGCGGCCGCGAGGACCTCGTGCGCCGGCTCGGCCGTCTCGCCCGGGACCCGCTCGCCCCCTCCATGATCATGGTCACGCACCACGTCGAGGAGATCGCCCCCGGCTTCACCCACGTCCTGATGATCCGCCAGGGCAAGGTGGTCACGGCGGGGCCGATCGACCTGGAACTGACGTCGCGCAACCTCTCGCTCTGCTTCGGACTCCCGCTGGTGGTCGAGCGCAACGAGAACGACCGCTGGACCGCCCAGGGCCTGCCGCTGCGCTAGCGGACCCGCCCGCGGGCGTCGTCCGCCCGCGGCGCGGGTCCGCCCATGCCGCGGTCCCCGCACCCTGTCCCCACCGTGCCCGCCCGACCTACCATGACCATGTGGACATCGACGCGTGGGTGTGGTGGCTCATCGGCGCGGTCGGACTGGGCATCCCCCTCGTCCTGACCGCCATGCCGGAATTCGGCATGTTCGCCGTCGGCGCGGTCGCGGCCGCCGTCACGGCGGCCCTCGGCGGGGGAGTGGTGGCGCAGGTCCTCGTCTTCGCGGTCGTGTCGGTCGCGCTCATCGCGGTCGTCCGCCCGATCGCCAACCGCCACCGCGATCAACGCCCCCAACACCGCAGCGGCATCGATGCGTTGAGGGGGAAGAGCGCCGTCGTCCTCGAACGCGTCGACGGCAGCGGGGGTCGCATCAAGCTCGCCGGCGAGATCTGGTCCGCCCGCGCCCTGGACGCGGACACCAGCTTCGAACCGGGCCAGTCCGTCGACGTGGTGGAGATCGACGGGGCGACCGCAGTCGTCATGTGAACCGTTGTGAGCCGATGTGAGCCGTCAGGCAGCCGTCATGTGAGCAACCAGCCGACTCGCGGCCCCGGGGTCTGCGAGACTCCGCTCAACGGGGCAGCACAGACAGCCGGAAGGGCACGGGGAACCGCATGCAACCGATCATCATCGTCCTGATCATTCTGGTGGTTCTGGTCTTCATCGCACTGGTCAAGACGATCCAGGTGATCCCGCAGGCCAGCGCCGCCATCGTCGAACGGTTCGGCCGCTACACCCGCACCCTCAACGCGGGCCTCAACATCGTCGTCCCGTTCATCGACTCGATCCGCAACCGGATCGACCTCCGCGAGCAGGTCGTCCCCTTCCCGCCGCAGCCCGTCATCACGCAGGACAACCTGGTGGTCAACATCGACACCGTCATCTACTACCAGGTGACCGACGCACGGGCCGCGACGTACGAAGTGGCCAGCTACATCCAGGCCATCGAGCAGCTCACCGTCACCACCCTCCGCAACATCATCGGCGGCATGGACCTGGAACGGACCCTCACCTCCCGCGAGGAGATCAACGCCGCCCTGCGAGGCGTCCTCGACGAGGCCACCGGCAAGTGGGGCATCCGCGTCAACCGCGTCGAGCTCAAGGCCATCGAGCCGCCGACCTCCATCCAGGACTCGATGGAGAAGCAGATGCGCGCCGACCGCGACAAGCGCGCCGCGATCCTCCAGGCCGAGGGCGTCCGCCAGTCCGAGATCCTGCGCGCCGAGGGCGAGAAGCAGTCCTCGATCCTGCGCGCGGAGGGTGACGCCAAGGCGGCCGCCCTGCGCGCCGAGGGTGAAGCACAGGCGATCCGGACGGTGTTCGAGTCCATCCACGCCGGCGACGCCGACCAGAAGCTCCTCGCCTACCAGTACCTCCAGATGCTCCCCAAGATCGCCGAAGGCGACGCCAACAAGCTCTGGATCGTGCCGAGCGAGATCGGCGACGCCCTCAAGGGCCTCTCCGGCGCCATGGGCAACTTCGGCCCCATGGGCGGCGGTACCGGCTTCAACCCGCAGAACTCCGGCAAGGGCAACGGCAATGGCAATGGCAGCCAGGGTGACGACCACACCCGGGAGCGCCGCGAACAGCCCCCCATCGACTGACCCCGGGTCCGGCCCCCGGCCCCCGGCGGCCTGACACCCGACGCCTGACCCTGAAACCCGGGCGGACCGCCCCGTCCTGCATGATCAGTGAGGCCCCCCGACCTTCACGGCGGGGAGGCGACTCACTCACGCAAAGGGGATGGCCCAGTCCATGTCCATCTGGGAATCACTCGCGGTCTTCGCCGCCGGCATCGGAGCCGGCACGATCAACACCATCGTCGGGTCCGGCACCCTGATCACCTTTCCGGTGCTGCTCGCCACCGGCCTGCCGCCCGTCACCGCCAACGTCTCCAACACCCTCGGCCTGGTGCCCGGCTCCATCAGCGGAGCCATCGGCTACCGCAAGGAACTCCAGGGGCAGCGTGCCCGCATCCTGCGGCTCGGCGCCGTCTCCCTCGTCGGCGGATTCGCGGGCGCAGTCCTGCTCCTCACGCTGCCGTCGGACTCCTTCAACACGATCGTGCCCGTCCTCATCGGACTGGCCCTCGTGCTGGTCGTCCTCCAACCCCGCCTGGCTGCGGCCCTGCGCAGGCGCCAGGAAGCCGCCGGGGGAGACACCGGCCACCCCGACGGCGGCCCCGCCCTGCTCACCGGCATGCTCTTCGCCAGCGCGTACGGAGGCTACTTCGGCGCGGCCCAGGGCGTGCTCTACCTCGGCCTGATGGGCCTGCTGCTCCGCGAGGACCTCCAGCGCACCAACGCCGTGAAGAACGTCATCGCCGCCATGGTCAACGGCATCGCGGCCGTCGTCTTCCTCTTCGTCGCCGAGTTCGACTGGACGGCGGTGCTGCTCATCGCGGTCGGCTCCACCATCGGCGGCCAGATCGGCGCCAAGGTGGGCAGGCGCCTCCCGCCCACCGCCCTGCGCGCCGTCATCGTGACCGTCGGCGTCATCGCGATCGTCCAGCTGCTCATCCGCTGAGCGACGTAGCCGAGCTACGCCGCCCCCCGCGTCCGAGTACCCACCGGGGACGGCCCCCGGCCACAGCACTAGGCGGAACGCTCCAGCCACTCGGGCAGGACGTCCCGCCCGGCCACCCCCATCGCCAGCAGCATGGCATCGGCGGGGGAGGGCACGAAGGGCTTCCGGAGCAGGGGCATCCCCGCCTCCTCCGGAGTCCGGGCCGCCTTGCGGTGGTTGTCCTCGGCACAGGAGGCGACCGTGTTCAGCCAGGTGTCCCCACCCCCCTGGGCCCGCGGCAGCACGTGGTCCACGGTCGTCGCGCGCTTCCCGCAGTAGGCGCACCGGTGCTGGTCCCGGACCAGCACCCCCCTCCGCGACCAGGGAGCATGTCTTCGGAAGGGCACCCGTACGTACCTGCAGAGCCTGATCACCCGGGGCATCGGGAGCTCCATCGTGGCCGCGCGCACACGAAGCTCGGGATGCGACTGTTCGACGACGGCCTTGTCCTGGAGCACCAGAACCACAGCCCGGTTCAACGTCACCGTCGACAGCGGCTCGAAGCTCGCATTCAGCACCAGCGTGTCCCGCATCTCGCCCACCTCCCGTGTGCAGGCCCGCGACCACACTGGCGGCAGGGCCCGCGACCACTCTGGCCGCGCGCGCCACGCGGGACAACGCAATAAAAATGCCCGGTCCTGGCCGTCTTTAGACCAGGACCGGGCAAACGCTCGGAGAACGATCAGCCGGCGGGCGCCTCGTACTCACCGATCAGCTGGGCGCGGCCCAGGGTGTGGAACCGCAGATGGAAGCCGACCGCGGCAGGAGAGGCGTCCTCGTCGGGACCGAGCTCCTCCTGATCCACCGCGTACACGGTGAAGACGTACCGGTGCCGCTCCCCGCTCGGCGGCGCGGCGCCCCCGAAGTCCTTCGTGCCGTAGTCGTTGCGCACGTGGACGGCGCCCGCGGGCAGCCCCTCGAACTTCCCGCTGCCCGCGCCGGCCGGCAGCTCGGTGACCGAGGCCGGCAGGTCGAAGAGCACCCAGTGCCAGAATCCGCTGCCCGTCGGCGCGTCCGGATCGAAGCACGTCACCGCGAAGCTCTTCGTCCCCTCGGGGAACCCCTCCCACCGCAACGACGGCGAGACGTTCCCGCCCGACAGGACCTGGGCGTCACCCAGATCCGCCCCGGGCGCCAGCTCCGCGCTCGTCACGCGGAATGCCTGCACCTCGGGGTGGAAGTCGTGCGGAAGCGGCGCCCTGCTCTGCTCGGTCACTGCTGACCCTCCTGGTCGGATGGCTGATCTGATGCTTCTCCCGGGAGAGCCTAGGAGGCTAGAGCCAGTTGCGCGTGGAACCGACGGACGCGATCCACTGGTTCAGGTACGCCGCCCAGTCGGTCCCCTGGTACGACTGCAGCCCGACCTGGAAGCAGCGGTAGGTGTCGCTGCCCTCGCTGAACAGCCCCGGCTTCTTGTCCATCTCCAGGACGACGTCCATCTCGCGTCCGTCGGAGACGAAGGTGAGCTCGACCTGGTGAAGCCCCCGGTACTGCGACGGCGGCAGGAACTCGATCTCCTGGTAGAAGGGCAGCGTCTGCCGCGTCCCGCGGATGTGCCCGCGCTCCATGTCCGCGCTGCGGAAGGAGAAACCGAGCTGACGGAAGGCGTCGAGGATCGCCTGCTGGGCCGGCACCGGGTGCACGTTGATCGGGTCGAGGTCACCCGCATCGACCGCGCGAGCGATCTCCAGCTCGGTGCTGACCCCGATGTTCATCCCGTGCAGCTGCTGACCCCCGAAGTGGGTGATCGGCGTCTCCGCCGGAATCTCCAGCCCGAAGGGCACCACGTGGAGGGCGCCCGCCTGCACCTGGAACGCCCCGCCGAGGCGCTGCTTGTTGAAGACGACGTCCTGCTTGTACTCCTGATCGCCGCCCTCCACCTCCACGCGCGCCTGGAGACCGACCGACAGCCCCTCGATCTGCTGCTCCACCGAGCCGCCCTGGATCCGGACCTCGCCCTGGACGATCCCGCCCGGCACGACGTTCGGCTCGGTGATGACCGTGTCCACCGATGCGCCACCGGCACCCAGGCTCGCGAACAGCTTCTTGAACCCCATGTTCAAACTCCCTGATGAAGGATCTGAAGACCTAAGACATAAGACCTATGACCTGAGGACGGGCGACGACGCCGCACCGGCATCGCACCTACCCCTACCAACGCGGAACACTAGGCCCCGGTTGCAGGCGCGCACCGTCCACTACCCTCGACCGGATGAGCGCGCGCACCGACCGTACGCCCCTGGCACGGTCCTTCTTCGACCGCCCGGTCCTCACGGTGGCCCCCGACCTCCTCGGCCGCACCCTGGTCCGCCGCACCCCGGAGGGCCCCCTGGAACTGCGCATCACGGAGGTCGAGGCCTACGAGGGCGAGGCGGACCCCGGCTCCCACGCCTATCGGGGCCGCACCGCCCGCAACGCATCGATGTTCGGCCCGCCCGGACACGCGTACGTCTACTTCATCTACGGCATGTGGTTCAGCCTCAACCTGGTGTGCGGTCCGCCCGGCCACGCGAGCGGGGTCCTCCTGCGCGCGGGCGAGGTCACGGTGGGCGCCGACCTGGCCGCGAAACGTCGCATCTCGGCCAAAAACCCGAGGGAACTGGCCAAAGGGCCGGCCCGCCTGGCCACGGCCCTGGACATCGACCGCTCCCTCGACGGCACCGACCTCTGCGGGGGCCCGGACTCCCCCCTCTCCGTACTCGCGGGCGCCCCCACGGCTCCCCACCTGGTGAGCAGCGGACCCCGCACCGGAGTGGGCGGAGAGGGCGGCCTGCACCCGTACCGCTACTGGCTCACGGGCGACCCTACGGTCAGCCCGTACCGCGCCCACGCGCCACGCCGCCGCTCAACTTGACTCGCCCCTTCCGGACGCCTAACGTTGCCCGAGCCGCTTGAACGGGCCACTGCCATCAGCAGACCCCGGAGCGGCCAACCCACTCCCTACGACTTACCCCTGGCGGGGTCCTCTTCGGCACGCCCGAATTCCTCACCGCCGGCTCGATTATGAGCACCAAGGGGAAAGCGCTAACGTAGCGGAGCGCCGAAAGGCACAGACCCTCCGACGGTCACTGAATTCAATTCCCGGCCCGAAAGCGGCAGGGAAGCGATCTGGTAGAGTCGGAATCGCCGGAAAGGGAAGCGCGAAAGCGAATACCTGGAAAGCGAAGCCCGCTTCGACCGGGAATCGGACACGAAGAGTCTGGTAGAGTCGGAAACGCAAGAACAGAACGAAAGCCCGGAGGAAAGCCCGAGAGGGTGAGTACGAAGGAAGCGTCCGTTCCTTGAGAA